>NZ_JBSVWS010000035.1:0-40816 GCF_054071155.1 Pseudomonas sp. SDO5532_S415
ACAGTCAATATGGATGTGGCAGACAGACCGCTTTCGCGAGCAGGCTCGCTCCCACAGTGGGCGGTCGTGCGGTCTCGGGAAATTGTGGAAAACAATATTCGCAAGCTCCCAAAGCGCGACATAAAGCCGCTGCAAATAGTTGTTTTGTCACGGTTTTGACTTGTCCCCGTTTGCTGTGGAACTGGCTGTGAATAACGTGGGTGTAGCTGGCTGGAAGCCTCTGAATTCGTGGCTTTCAGCGTTGTGGTTGTTTTTTGAGCAGGCGCTTTTGCGCGTCTTGAGGCCGGATTTGTCAACTATTTTCTTGGGGTGAAACTGCTGCAAACGGGTGTGGGCAAGCCTGTGGATAAGTCTGTGGTTAAACTCTGGAAAGACTCGGCTTAAGGCCGTAGTTACTGGCTTGCGGCCACCGTCGGTTTGACCGGCTGGTCGAGAAAATGGCCATGGGCTACACGGCAGGACGACGAGGGTCAAGCGAAAAAGTTTTGTAATCCCTCGCTAAGCCTTGTGGATAGCGGCTTGCAGCATTTCGACTTGCCCCCGGAATGTGTGGATGGGGCTGTGGATAAGATGCGCGCACCTGGCTGCAAGCCACGGTTTACAAGGTTTTGCGTGGGGTGGTCGTTTTTTGTACAGGTTTGGCAGTGGTTGCCGCTGTGGACAAGGCCGGGCATGCTGCTTGCTGATTTTCTATTCCAATGGCTGACCCTCAGTCCAAGCAAGGAGAACACGATGTCCAACACCCTGTTTATTACCGGCGCGACCTCCGGTTTTGGTGAAGCCTGTGCCCGTCGTTTTGCCGAGGCCGGCTGGAAACTGGTGCTGACCGGTCGTCGTGAAGAACGCCTCAACGCACTGTGTGCCGAGCTGTCGAAGCAGACCGAGGTGCATGGCCTGGTGCTCGATGTGCGTGACCGCAAGGCCATGGAAGAAGCCATTGCCAACCTGCCACCCTCTTTCGCCAAGTTGCGCGGGCTGATCAACAATGCAGGCCTGGCCTTGGGAGCTGATCCGGCGCCCAAGTGCAGCCTGGACGACTGGGACACCATGGTCGATACCAACATCAAGGGCCTGATGTACAGCACGCGCTTGCTGCTCCCGCGCCTGATTGCCCACGGTCGTGGCGCCGGTATCGTCAACCTGGGTTCCGTCGCCGGCAATTATCCGTACCCGGGCAGCCATGTGTATGGCGGGACCAAGGCCTTCGTCCAGCAGTTCTCCCTGAGCCTGCGCTGTGATCTGCAAGGCACCGGCGTGCGGGTCAGCAACCTCGAGCCGGGTCTGTGCGAGAGCGAGTTTTCACTGGTGCGTTTTGGCGGTGATCAGGAGCGTTACAACGCCACCTACGCCGGTGCCGAACCGATCCAGCCGCAGGACATCGCCGACACCATTTTCTGGATTCTCAATGCCCCGGCACACATCAACATCAACAGCCTGGAGTTGATGCCGGTCAGCCAGAGTTGGGCCGGGTTTGCGATTGATCGCAGTGGTAGCAAGAACGCGTAACGGCTATTCGCGAGCAGGCTCGCTCCCACAGGGGGGCATTCCAATGTGGGAGTGAGCCTGCTCGCGAAAGCGATTTATTTATCAGCGCAGATAGTCGGCCAGCCCGCGATAACAGGTCGCCAGGTGATAAGGCGTGGTCGACGGCATATCCCGACGACTCACTTCGCCGTGCTCGTCACGGCACTCGTACCACCCGCCTGGGTGCAGCGATCGCTGCTGCAACGCCTGCAATTGACGCAATACCGTGGCTTCGCTGTCCGGGCGCAGCGTCAACGCGCGCAGGTACTCGGCCTGAGCCCAGATTCGCTGGGTAGCATCTCGAGAGCCGCCATTCGGCCCGAGGTCGAGCATGGCCCGCACGGCACCGGTCTGTTGATCTACACCTAATTGCTCGGTGAAGGCAAACGCGCGCTCCAGCGAAGCGTGCAGTTTCGAGCCGCGCAGCAAATCAGAAGACTCCAGCAGGAAATACCATTCGAACTGATGGCCCGGTTCAAACCAGTTATCCACAGCGCCCAGCGGTTTCTCCATCAACACGCCGTATTTCGGATCGATAAAACCCTTCTGCATGGCTGTGCATAACTCTACGAGCGCACGTTGTACGGCGAGGTCTTCGCGCACGGATAATGTGGCGAGGAAGGCTTCGGCCAAGTGCATCAACGGGTTCTGCAGCGGGCCGGTTTCCAGGGTGCTCCAGTCACGATCGAGGCAGGCTTCGTAGAGGCCGTCGCCAGTGGCGAAACGCCGTGCGATCACTTCCAGGGCGGCGTTGAGCACCGACTCCACCAGCGGCTCGCGGACTTTGTCCCAGTAATGGGCGCAGGCGAACAGGATGAAAGCGTGGGTGTAGAGGTCTTTGCGCTGATCCAGCGGCGCTCCGTGCGGATCGATGCTGTAGAACCAGCCGCCGTGCTCGGCGTCGTGAAAATGCCGTTGCAGGGAACGGAACAGGGCAGCGGCACGTTCTTCCGCGTTCGGTACCTGACCGATCAGGCTGGCGAAGAGATACAACTGCCGTGCGCAGGCCATGGCCCGGTAACGCTGCGGGGGCAGCGGCTGGTGTTCGGCGTCCAATGCCTCATAGGGCAACGCCATGTCGGCATTCCAGCCGGGTCCTTGCCAGAGTGGCACGATCACGTCCTGGAAGTGCTGTTGCACCGAAGTGAACAGAGCGGTCAGTTCAGGCTGGGAGGCGGAGCGAGGAACATGCGGCATTGGCTGGCGTCGTCACGGCAGGTTTGATTGCGCGACATGTTAGCAGGCCTGAGGGACGCGGTGTCTGTCAGGCCCTCTTCGCGAGCAGGCTCACTCCCACATTTGGAATGCGTCCCCCTGTGGGAGCGAGCCTGCTCGCGAAGAGGCCATTACGGGCGCTGGGGTATCAACCCGCCAACAACCAGACCCCAGTCGCCGCCGAAGCCGCGCCCGCCAGCCGAACCAGCGGAGCCGCCGCTTGCGGCAAGACCCGCACCACGGCATAACCGACTGCATGCAACGCTGCCGTCGCCGCGACAAAACCTGCTGCATACGCCCAGGGGCTGGACATATCCGGCAGCTCCAACCCATGTGCCACGCCATGGAACAGCGCGAACAGCGCTGTTGCGGTAACTGCCATGCTAAGCGGCGGACGCACCGCCAGGGCCACCGCCAGACCCAACGCCAACACGGACGCGGCGATCCCGCTTTCCAGTGCCGGCAGGTTAAGGCCTTCAAAACCCAGCAGCCCGCCAAACAGCATGGTGCCGACAAAAGTGCACGGCAGCGCCCAACGCGCCGCGCCTTTCTGTTGCGCTGCCCACAGACCGACGGCGAGCATCGCCAGCAAGTGGTCGAGGCCGCCGATCGGATGGCTGATGCCGGCGATCAATCCATTGTCGCCATGACCCGGGTGGGCGAAGGCGATAGCCGGGGTCAACAGAAGGGCCAGGGCGCCCAGGATACGTTTCAGTGTCATGGATAAGCTTCCTTGTGAATAAGGGGTTCAGGCCGCGGTCAGCAGGCCCTGGCGTTCAATGAAGGCGATGATTTCTTCCAGGCCCTGACCGGTTTTCTGGTTGCTGAAGACGAACGGCTTGCCGTTGCGCATGCGCGTGGTGTCGCTGTCCATCAGGGTCAGCGACGCGCCTACCAGCGGCGCCAGGTCGATTTTGTTGATCACCAGCAAATCGGACTTGCAGATCCCCGGTCCGCCCTTGCGTGGCAGCTTGTCGCCGGCCGAAACGTCGATCACATAGATGGTCAGGTCCGACAGTTCAGGGCTGAAGGTCGCCGACAGGTTGTCGCCACCGGACTCCACCAGAATCAGATCCAGGCCGGGAAAACGGCGGTTCAGCTGATCCACGGCTTCGAGGTTGATCGAGGCGTCTTCGCGGATCGCCGTGTGCGGGCAGCCGCCGGTTTCCACGCCAATGATCCGCTCTGGCGCCAGAGCCTGGTTGCGCACCAGAAAATCGGCGTCTTCGCGGGTGTAGATATCGTTGGTCACGACGGCCAGGTTGTAGCGATCGCGCAGGGCCAGGCACAGGGCCAGGGTCAGGGCGGTTTTACCGGAGCCGACCGGACCGCCGATGCCGACGCGCAGGGGTTGTGTGTTCATGTGGTTCTCCAGAATAGAGCGGCCAAAACAAGGGGCCTAGGAACGAAACAGACGGCTGTACTGGCGCTCGTGGGCCATACACGCCAGGGACAGGCCGAAAGCGGCGCTGCCATAGTGTTCGGTGTTGATGGTGGTGGCGTTCTGCTGAGCTTGCTGCAACAACGGGAGCAATTCGCTGGTCAGGCGCTGGGCAGCTTGTTGGCCCAGCGGCAGGGTTTTCATCAATACCGCCAACTGGTTTTCCAGCCAGCTCCAGAGCCACGCGGCGAGTGCGTCCTGTGGACTGATCTGCCAGGCGCGGGCGGCCAGTGCCCAACCCAGGGCCAAGTGCGGTTCGGGGCGTTGTGCGAGAAAGGCGCGTGCCGTTGCGTCCAACTCCGGTAAACCGTAGAGCAGTTGTTGCAGGGAATAGCCCATCTGCCGGCTCTCCTGATGCAACTCACGGGTTTCCCGGCTGGCGCGGTGTTCTTCGCAGCGTTGTAGCAGTCCGCTCCAGTTTTCCTCGAAAGCGGCCATGCAATGGGCAAGCAGCAGCGGGGCTTCGAAGCGGGCGAGATTGAGCAGCAACTGATCGCTGATCCAGCGCCGCGCGCTGTCCGGATCGTGCACCCGACCGTTCTCCACCGCCATTTCCAGACCCTGCGAATAGCTGTAGCCGCCGATCGGCAATTGCGGACTGGCCAGACGCAGCAGCGCCCAGGCGGGGTTCATGGGCGCACGCCGAATTGGTGCAGTTTGGGCGGGTAGTTGAAGTCTTCATCGCCATGGCGCGAATGATGGTGGCCGCCGCCATAGGCGCCGTGCTCCGGCTGGAATGGCGCTTCGATGCTTTCGGCAGTGGCGCCAAGTTGTTCGAGCATGGCCTTGAGTACGTAATCATCGAGCAGGCGCAGCCAGCCGTCGCCAACCTGCAAGGCAACGTGGCGATTGCCCAGGTGATAGGCGGCTCGGGTCAATTCGAAAGCGTTGGCGCAGGTGACGTGCAGCAGCTGTTCCGGGCGGGCGCAAACGCGGACGATGCGCCCGTCTTCGGCTTGCAGGCATTCGCCGTCATACAGTGGCGATTGACCGCGCTCCAAAAACAAGCCGACGTCTTCACCTTCGGCACTGAAACAGCGCAAACGGCTTTTGCTCCGGGCTTCGAACGTCAGGTGCAACTCGGCGGCCCAGACGGGTTGAGGGTCGATTCTGCGATGAATCACCAGCATCGGAAAGCTTCCAGCAATGGACAATGCTCAGGCTAGAGCAAGGGGCTTGCCAACCGGGGTGGTGTGTAGGAAATGCCTGAGGGACGCGTAGGTCGAGGCTTGGTAGGGCGTGGGTTTGAGTGATGTTGGTGCAAAAGGATTTTGTATTGCACCAGCGTGAGGCGGTTTGGCTTTTCTGTGGGAGCGAGCCTGCTCGCGAATGGGGCAGGTCGGTTACCTTGATGGTGAGTGGACGACCGCTTTCGCGAGCAGGGAATTGTGTGCAGCCAGGAGGAGAGGCGGGTTACTCAGTGCTGCCGAGACCTTGCCAGTGCTTGAGGCCGATAAAGATAAACCGCAACTGCTGGGTAATCTTCGCCTGAGGCGTCAGATGTTCAGGCAATGCCTCGGCTGGCGGATCGATGATGTCCGGCAAGGTGGCGAACACGCTTTTAACGATCAGGTCCGCCATCACGCTCAGGTCGGCGATGTCCAGGTGTTGCAGCTTTGGCATCAGCGACAGGTCGGCAGCCAGGTCCGAGCTGATATCTTCGCGCAAACGGCCGATGGCCAGACGCACCGGGAGCGAACCGCCGTACTGCTCGCGGGCAAGAAACAGAAATTGCGAACGGTTGGCACTGACCACATCGAGAAAAATCCGCACCGACGCATCGATGATGCCGCCCATGACAAATTCGTTGTGCCGCACCAAACGGATGGTTTCACGGAAGGTCTGGCCGACCTCGCTGACCAGCACCAGGCCCAACTCATCCATATCGGCGAAATGCCGGTAGAAACCGGTCGGGACAATCCCGGCGGTTTTCGCCACTTCGCGCAGGCTCAGGCTGCCGAATCCTCGGCCACCTTCCATCAAGTGGCGGGCAGCGTCCATCAGGGCGTTGCGGGTTTGTTGCTTCTGTTCGGCGCGGGGCAGCATTGCAGGGGTGTTTTCTGAAGAAGGAGAGCGGCGCACTCTAGCAAATCAGCTTTGCCGGCGTCGAACGGGGATACGGCGTTCCAGTGGGGGAGGTATGGCGTCTATAAAGCGAGGAGCCAGAAAATCAAAAGCCCAATCCGGTGATTGGGCTTTTTTTCAGGGCCACCATGGGGTTAGCTCATGGTGCTGTTGCGTTCGATCACGCGGTCACCACCACCTTCGGCGAGGGTTTGACCTGGGGTGCGGTCCGAGCCGTCAGCGGCAACGGTTTGACCCTGAGGCGTCTGGTCGTAGCCGTCTTCAGCAACAGTCTGACCTTGTGGGGTCTGGTCGTAGCCGTCTTCGGCAACAGTTTGACCTTGTGGGGTTTGATCGTAGCCATCTTCGGTGATCAGGCCTTTTTCTTTCAGGCGATCGTTACCACCTTCGGCAAGGGTTTGGCCTGGAGTACGGTCGGAACCATCGGCGGCGACGGTTTGGCTGAATACCGAGTGGCTGTCTTTGACTTGCGGAGTAGCCTGGTCAGCGGCCGGCAGTGCGAAAGCAGTGCTGGCCAACATAGAGAGAGTAAGGCTGAGTAGTAACTGGCGTTTCATGATCGGGTGCTCCGTGGGAGGGCGATAAATTGGGTACGAAGGCAATGCTACTCTCGATAAGTCGATATAAAAGTTCATAAACGCAATGTTAATAATCAACGGAATTGATTGTTCTCTGCAGGCCTTGTAAACCGGGGCTTTGCGGTGCACCGAGGTGGGTATTTTCGACTCACTTGCGCCACGCAAAAGTGCGGGTGCGGTAACGCAGGGTAGGAAGGAAGGGCGACAATCGAGTGGTTGATTGCGGCAATATCGGTTTTTCGATTAAACCTGCGCGCGGTTTTCCAGTCGTAGATTCCATAGCGGGCCGGTTCTGGCCCAGCGTTTTTCATGTGCGTCGCAGTCCGGGCGCTCAGTCGTATCAGGAGCCCTGTGCAATGACGCGCACTCGTAAAACTCTCGCCTGGACCTTCACCAGCCTGGTTGTGCTGCTGGCGGTGCTGGTACTGATCATCGTGTTCTTTGATTGGAACCGGATCAAACCGTCGCTCAATGCCAAAGTTTCTGAAGAGTTGCACCGTCCATTCGCTATCAACGGCAACCTGGCGGTGGTCTGGCGCCGCGAGCTTGATGAGGGCGGCTGGCGAGCCTGGGTACCGTGGCCGCACGTGGTGGCCGAAGATTTGAGCCTGGGCAATCCGGACTGGTCGAAGGCGCCACAGATGGCCAGCCTCAAACGCGTCGAGCTGCGCATCTCACCCCTGGCCTTGCTGGCACAGCGTGTGGTGATTCCGCGTATCGACCTCACAGAACCCAATGCCGAACTGCAACGCCTGGCCGACGGCCGCGCCAACTGGATTTTCAAGTTCGATCCGAAGGACCCGAACGCCGAACCATCACCCTGGGTGATGGATATCGGTGCAATCGGTTTCGACAAAGGCCATGTCACCCTCGACGACCAAAGCCTCAAGACCCAGCTCGACGTGTTGATCGACCCGCTGGGCAAACCGGTTCCGTTCAGCGAGATTGTCGGCGACAAGACCGCGAAAGCCGCTCGGGAGAAAGGCGCATCACCGCAGGACTACGCCTTTGCCCTGAAGGTCAAAGGTCAGTATCACGGTCAGAAACTCGCGGGGCAGGGCAAAGTCGGAGGTCTGTTGGCCCTGCAGGACGCGGCGCGGCCGTTTCCGCTGCAGGCCCAGGTGAAGATCGCCGACACCAGCGTCGAACTGGCGGGTACCCTGACGGACCCGATGAACCTGGGTGCCCTGGACTTGCGCCTGAAGCTGGCCGGCAACAGCCTGGGCAATCTCTACCCGCTGACCGGCGTGACCCTGCCGGATACGCCGCCGTACGCCACCGACGGTCACCTGATAGCCCGGTTACATGAGCCGGGGGGCGCAGTCTTCCGCTATGAAGCGTTCAACGGCAAGATCGGCGCCAGCGATATCCATGGCAACTTGAGTTATGTCGCCAGCCAGCCGCGACCGAAGCTCAGTGGTTCACTGATTTCCAATCAATTGCTGTTTACCGATCTGGCGCCGCTGATCGGCGCCGACTCCAATGCCAAGCAAAAGACCCGTGGCGCAGAGAGCAAGCAGCCGGCGGACAAGGTGCTGCCGGTCGAAGCGTTCAAGACCGAGCGCTGGCGCGATATGGACGCCGATGTCGAGTTCACCGGCAAACGCATCGTCCACAGTGAAAAACTGCCGTTCAACGACCTCTATACACACTTGGTGCTCACGGATGGCGTGCTTAGCCTCGAACCGCTGCGATTCGGCGTGGCGGGGGGCAAGCTGGACGCGCAAATTCGCCTGAACGGTCGCACTGACCCCCTGGAAGGCAACGCAAAGCTCACCGCGCGCGGTTTCAAGCTCAAGCAGTTGTTCCCGACCTTCGAGCCGATGAAAACCAGTTTCGGCGAGCTTAATGGTGATGCCGACATCACCGGGCGCGGCAATTCGGTGGCCAAATTGCTGGGCAGCGCCAATGGCAATCTGAAAATGCTGATCAACGATGGGGCGATCAGTCGCGAGTTGATGGAGCTGGCCGGGTTGAACGTCGGCAACTACGTAGTGGGCAGGATCTTTGGCGACAAGGAAGTGAAGATCAACTGCGCAGCGGCCGACTTCGACATCAAGAGCGGTCTGGCAACCACGCGGCTGTTCGTCTTCGACACCGAAAACGCCATTGTCTATGTCGATGGCACGGCGAACATGGCGACCGAGCAACTGGACCTGACCATTACCCCGGAATCCAAGGGTTGGCGTTTGATTTCATTGCGTTCACCGCTTTACGTGCGGGGCAAGTTCATCAAGCCCGATGCCGGGGTAAAAGCCGTACCCTTGATGTTGCGCGGCGCCGGGATGGTGGCGCTGGGGGTGATCGCGGCACCCGCGGCAGGGTTGCTGGCACTGGTGGCGCCGAGCGGCGGCGAGCCGAATCAGTGCGCGCCGTTGCTGGAGCAGATGAAAGCGGGCAAGGCGCCTAAGACGGTGAGAAACTGAGGTGGGTTGAAAATGCTTGATCACTACCGCAGAACAAGTCCCAGAGCGATCAAGCATAAATTGCGGCAGATTCTCAGCCAGCAAGGGTAGGTGTTGGAACGTGCAGCACATCTGTGTTGATGTGATTGCCGATTTTTTTTATGACAGCGGCTCTGATTTTGTCGTACTCACGCGCATCCAGCGAACTCACCAATAACCACATGTTGGATTTTCCGTCCTTGATGGAGCTGAGGACAGGCTGGTTCAGAACATCAGCGTTGATTCCATCATTTGCTTGAAATGCAATCCGCAGGCTAATGATGCTGGCATTGTTGCGAACAATGGTTAACCGGGTTGAAGTGGCTACCGGTGTCTGTTTTGAAGCGATGGCTTTGATTTTTACGCCTGGATCAAATGTATTGGTTCGAAGTTTATCCAGAATTATGTTGATAACAGGCGATTGGGTGGGCGGTTTACTTAGCTGCAAAAAGGCATTGAGTAATGCTTGTTTTTCGTCTTTTGTCAGGGAAACCTCTGCACATGTTTCCACTGCCTGTAACAGGCTTTTCGCGGAGAATTCGCAACGCTTCAACTCTCGGCTCTTCGTGATCCAGCCTAATTTGTTGACCGTGGATACATATTCGGACCACGAAAGTTCGCAGTGTGAGTGTTTCGACCCTGAAGCGAGGTCGCCCAACAGGCTGGAATGCAAAATGTCTTTTTTAAAGTCTTCGGTGTGGGTGCCACAGAAAATAGTTATATTGCCTCTTATCAGGTAAATATCAAACGGGGATGTGTCCATGATGGCTGGGACTCTGGTTTGGTGTTTAAGTGTATTAGTTTGCAGTTTGTGTTGACTTAGAAGTTTAGCCCCTCAATAAAATCTTCAGCTTGCTTGCTGAATTTCCTATACAGCAGTTCGCGAATGCCAGAGAACACGCGGTTGTCCAGGTATGTCCGCACGGCCCCGGTCTTGATGGTGGTGGATTGCCTTGTGGATTTCCAGAACAGGACGCCACGGGTGCTTTCCCTTGCGTCGAGGGATATGCAGTTAAGGACCATGTTCGCTTGTCCGTTACCATCAACCCAAACGGGAGCGATGTCGAACTTGGCTTGTTTTCCAAGCTTGGAATTTCGATTAAAAATATCGATGGCTCGAGGATTTTTCTGTGCCGCCTCTACTGCCTGTTTGCCGACGTTTGCGAGGATTTGAGCACTATTTGCACCAATCAACCCCTTGGCAATTTCCAGGGCAACCTGATCCATCGTCAGTCCAACTCTTCGGATAGTGGTCTCTTGAATGTCCTTGGCTTGAATGATCCAGCCCAGCTTGCTCAAGCCAGTAACATAGTGTTTGTACCATTCAAATAACTGGGTGTCATTCGGATATAATCTATCTGCGTCCCTTTGCATTATTAGTTTGCAGATGTTGACATCCTCCATCAGTTGTTGCGAAACACCAAGCATAAACACATCGATTGTGCCAGGCAATGCGCTGGCGTTTGGTTTGTTTATATCGTATGCTGGCTGGTCTCCAGACGTGCCGGAGAATGCCCGTGGCATTGTGATCAGTGGTAACGATGGAAGGGAGTCGACAAATTCGAGTCGTTGTTCCAAAAACATGTGAGTAGTCCTTTACTTGATTGTGTAAGCAACCGGTTGGTTACGGTTTTAGATTAATTTTCTCCGATAAAAAGTCCATTTAAGGTTTGTAACTTTAAATATAGGTGAAGTGTTAGATGTTGAGTTGTTTTCTATCTATCAGGTTTTCGGGTTGTATTTTTAATGGAGAGGTGCTCAATCTTTTATATCTAAATGTCGAGTGACTTATCTTTGAAGCTCAACGCACGGCCTGTCCCGAGCCAAGTGCTTCTTCTCGCAACCACGCAAAAAACGCTCGAACCGGAGGATGTCGCTCACGCCCCGGTACACAGAGTGCGCTGTATCCGGCGCCATCCACCTGCACATCGCCCCGATAAGGCACCAGCACACCGCTGGCAACGTTTTCGGATACCAGAATGTTGCTCGCCAGCACCAGACCTTGCCCGGCGATCGCTGCTTGCAGGGCGTAATGCTCTTCATCGTATTCACGCACGGCGGGCTGGCCGGTCAGCCAGGTCTCGCCAGCCTGTGCGCACCAGGCCTCCCAGCCGTGGGCATAGAGCTTGGAGTTGTGCCAGCGCACGCTGATCAGCGTTGGCGTGCGAGTGGTGGCCAGGCTCACTTGTTCTGGTGAGCCATAGACGCCGAAGGATTCGTCGAACAGGCACAATCCATACAGGTTCGGATAGTCATCGAGGCTGTAGCGCACCACCAGATCGACGCTGGCGTCCTGATGCAGATCGATGACTTCGCAATGGGTATCGAGACGCAGGCTGATGTTTGGATGGCGGGCGTAAAAGCGCCCCAGGCGAGGCACCAGCCACAGGGCGGCGAAGGCGGCGGTGGTGGAGATCGTCAGGTTCGTGCCGCTGCGTTGCGGGCGCAGGGTGTCGACGCTTTGCGCCACTTCCAGAAAAGCGCCATGCAGGCTGTGGAACAGCCGTTCGCCGCAGACGGTCAGGCGTACCTGACGTGGCAAGCGTTCAAACAAGGGCACGCCGAGCCACGTCTCCAGCGAGCGTATTTGATGGGACACCGCCGTCGGGGTCACCGACAGTTCTTCGGCGGCAGCCTTGAAGCTCAGCAGGCGTGAAGCGGATTCGAAGGCGCGCAGGGCGGTCAGCGGTAGCGAGGCAAACATTGAATGCTCCATGGATGAAATGGATTCATCCAGACTGATTTTTGTTCAGTTGAATAGGGGCAGCTGCGAGCTTCAAGCTGCAAGCCACAAGCAGTTTTAGTTTAGCTCCGAGGAGATTCAGATGAGTAAAATTCTTGCCATTCATGCCAGTCCACGTGGTGAGCGCTCGCACTCCCGACGTTTGTCCGAAGTGTTTTTGTCAGCCTGGCAGGCGCGTAATCCCCACGCACAGCTGACCCGCCGCGAAGTCGGGCGGGCGCTGATTCCGCCAGTCAATGAAGCCTTCGTGGCGGCCGCTTTCTACCCTGAACCCGATGCCCGGCCATTGTCGATGCAGGCCGACCTGGCGTTCAGCGATGAACTGGTCGGCGAGTTGCTGGACCATGACTTGCTGGTGATTTCCACGCCGATGCACAACTTCAGCGTCCCCAGCGGCTTGAAGGCCTGGATCGATCAGATCGTGCGGCTTGGGTTGACCTTCAATCACACGCTCGACAACGGTATCGCCCAATACGAACCGCTAGTGCGGGGCAAAAAAGCACTGATCATCACCAGTCGCGGCGGCTTCGGTTTTGGTCCGGGTGGCGAGCTGGAAGCCATGAATCACGCCGATCCCTTGTTGCGAACGGCATTGGGTTTTATTGGTATCACCGATGTCACAGTGGTCGCCGCCGAGGGCGAAGAGTCCGAGGCACGCACCTTCGAGGTTTCCGCCGCCGAGGCCGAACAGCGTTTGCTGGCGCTGGCCAGGGAGTTCTAGATGGCCTGGCTGTTCTTGCTGATCGCCGCCGGGTTCGAAGTCACCTTCGCCATGGGCATGAAGTACGCCGAGGGCTTCACCCGCCTGTGGCCGTCGCTGATCACCGTGGTGGCCGCAGTGGGCGGGGTGTACTTCCTGACACTGGCCATGCGCGAGTTGCCGGTGAGCATCGCCTACCCGATCTGGACTGCCATCGGTTCGTTGGGCACGGTATTTCTCGGGTTTGCGTTGCTGGGTGAAAGCCTGAGCGCGGTCAAGTTGCTCTCGGTCGGGCTGATCGTGGCGGGGGTAGTGGGGTTGAAGTAGGGTGGATGTCTTAAACTGGTCGTCGAGTTGTCATGTTCGCTGGCTTAGCTTGGCGGATGTCTTGCATCCCGCCTTGCTTCAACGCTCACTTACAACCCTCGATCACAAGGATGTTCGCCCATGTCGCAAGGTTTCGCCCCGCGCTATCCGTTGGTGCTGGTCCCGGGAATGCTCGGATTTGTGCGCTTGCTGCTGTATCCGTACTGGTACGGGATCATTTCCGCGCTGCGCCAGGGCGGTGCAGTGGTGTTTGCGGTGCAGGTCTCGCCGCTCAACTCCAACGAGGTGCGCGGTGAGCAGTTGCTGGCGCGGATAGAAGAGATTTTGCGCGAAACCGGGGCCGAGAAGGTCAATTTGATAGGCCATAGCCAGGGTTCGCTGACGGCTCGGTATGCTGCCGCCAAGCGACCCGACCAGGTCGCGTCGGTGACGTCGGTGGCGGGGCCGAATCATGGTTCGGAACTCGCCGACTACCTGCACAAACATTATCCACATGACAGTGTCCGTGGCCGGCTGCTGAGTTTTTTGCTGCGTCTGATCGGCGCGTTGATGAGCCTGCTGGAAACCGGGTATCGCGGACCTAAACTGTCTGTGGATATCCACGCGTCCCACCACTCACTCACCACCGAAGGCGTGGCGCTGTTCAATCAGCGTTATCCACAAGGGCTGCCCGAGACCTGGGGCGGGCAGGGGGCGGAAGAGGTCAATGGCGTGCGTTATTACTCCTGGTCTGGCATTTTGCAGCCGGGCAAGACCAATCGCGGACTCAACCTGCTCGATGGCACCAACCGCAGTTGCCGGCTGTTCGCCAGGACCTTTGTGCGCGAAGCCGGGCATTGCGACGGGATGGTCGGACGCTACAGCTCGCATCTGGGGACGGTGATTGGCGATGATTACCCGCTGGACCACTTCGACATCGTCAATCAGTCGTTGGGGTTGGTGGGAAAGGGGGCCGAGCCGGTGAGGCTGTTTGTCGAACATGCGGCGAGGCTTGAAGCGGCAGGGCTTTAGACCGCCTGTGGCGAGGGAGCTTGCTCCCGCTGGGCTGCGTAGCAGCCCCAAATCCTGTCACTCGACTCCCTCTGACACACCGCAGCGTTTGATTTTGCGGCGGCTGCGCCGCCGAACGGGAGCAAGCTCCCTCGCCACAACGGTTATGCCCGCCCTAATACCGTGGTCCAGCGCTCGGAAAGAATCACCCCACCCAAGGTCAATATTCCGCCCACCAGGTGATACTTCGCCAATTGCTCATGCAACACCAGCGCCGCAATCAAGGCAGTCATCACCGGCAGCAAATTGAAAAACAGCGTGGTCCGGCTCGGCCCCAGACGCACCACGGCCTGCATCCACGCCAGCGGCGCCAGCATCGAAGCCAGCAAGCAGGCGTATAGCACCAGCGGCATGTTCTGCAGGGTCAGGCCGGTCTTCGGTGAAACGAGGAATAACGGAAACAGCACCACCACCGCCACCAGTACCTGCAAATATAGCAACACCAGCGGCGGTAATTTCAGCTGCCATTTCTTCAGCAGTGTGCTGTAGACCGCATAGGCCAGCGTGGCGACCAGCATCATCGCATCACCCAGGTTTACCCCGTGCTCCAACAGCACGTCGAGGCTGCCGGAGGAGACCACCACCAAGACTCCGGCGAACGACAGGACTGCACCCGCCAGTGCGCCGGCGGTCAGGCGCTGGCCGAGGCTGATGATCGCCATGGCCAGCGACATCAACGGCATCAGGGACAGGATGATGCCCATGTTGGTGGCCGTGGTCAGGGCCGCGGCGAAGTACGCCAGGCTCTGATAGACCGCCATGCCCAGCACGCCGAGAATGAAAATCTTGCCCAGGTGCGGTCGGATTGCCGGCCAGTGGGCGATCACCGGTTTGAGCATAAAGGGCGTGAACAGCAGTCCGGCGAGCAGCCAGCGGTAAAAACCGATCTCCGCGGGGAAGATCGCCCCGGCAGACATTTTCGTGATCACGGTGTTGCCGGCCCAGATAAAAATGGCCAGCAGGGGATAAGCGTATTGCATCGGGGAAAACCAGAACGTTAATGAGGGCCAATTATCCTCTGTCCGGATACAAGCCTATACTTCGATCCAGACAACTCACCCTTGATTCCGGACAGCATGACCAGTCAACACATCGACCTGCTGGATTTCAGCGAACTGCCGGCCCCGGTTTACTTCCGCTACGCCGATTTTGATGCGCACCGCTTCGCTTCAGCGCACCGGCATCCGTGGGGCACCCTGGAATATTCGGCCCATGGTGTGCTGCACATGGAGATCGGTGGCAGCCGCTTCATGTCACCGCCGCAATACGCCGTGTGGGTGCCACCCGAGACCGAGCACAGCTTCTACAGCAACCAGCCGATCAACTATCGCGCGGTCTGCCTCGCGCCGGTCCTTTGCCGTGATCTGCCATCGCAAGCCTGCACCCTGGCCATCAGCGACATACTCAAGGCCATCCTCAAGGATTTCGCCGCCCGGGATGTGAAAATTCCCGAGCGCGACGCGGACCAGCGCCTGGCCCAGGTGTTGGTGGATCAGTTGCAACAGGCCCCCGTGCATGAGTGCTACCTCCCCTACGCCAGCAGTACCGGTTTGCATGGCATTCTCGAAGCCCTGCAGAAAGAGCCTGGCGATAACCGGCCATTGGCGGATTGGGCGGCGCACATTCATGTGAGCGAGCGCACCCTGGCACGGCAGTTTGTCCGCGAGTTGGGCATGAGCTTCGGCGAATGGCGCCAACGCCTGCGGTTTCTCGCCGCCCTCGAAGCGCTGGACAGCCATCGCAGCATTCAGGAAATCGCCTTCGACATGGGCTACAGCACAGGCTCGGCGTTCATTGCTATGTTCCAGCGCCAGGCCGGATGCACGCCGGAGCAGTATCGACGCAGCCATTTGGAGAGCAGGAAGGTGTAACGGCTGTTGACTACACTGCACTGCGAGGCCGTTCCCCTCGGTGCGGCAACAAGGAGAAAACTCCATGAAGATGTTGCGTGCCCCTTTGTTGATGATCGGTTTGCTGCTCTGCGCCCAGGGCTTTGCCGCCACTGAACAACAGAACAAGATGACCACCTGCAACGCCGACGCTACCGCAAAAAGCCTCAAGGGCGACGAGCGCAAGGCCTTCATGAGCAATTGCCTCAAGGCGGCACCGGCAGCAAACGATGCCGGTAAAGCCCTGACTCCGCAGCAAGAGAAAATGAAAACCTGCAATGCCGACGCGGCGACCAAGGCCCTCAAGGGCGATGCGCGCAAGGCGTTCATGAGTGAGTGCCTGAAGAAAAAATAGGCATTGATCGGGGTTCTGTGGTGGTTGAGAGGGCCTCTTCGCGAGCAGGCTCGCTCCCACAGTGGATGTGTGTTCATAGGACAAATGTGGGAGCGAGCCTGCTCGCGAAGGGGCGGGTAAGGGCGCTGCAAATCTTGATCGGAACCCCGACCAAGGTCGTCCCACACAATCTCTAGTGCTGACACCGGATCGCTGGCAGACTGCCAATCCTTTTACGCCGTTCGTTTTGAGGCTGTATGCCAACGTTTTCTCAGCGTCAAGTGTTGCTGGTCATCAGCTGGGTCATCATTTTCGGCGGGTTGCTGCTGGTGATTCCACTGCGGTTGTTGCCCAGTCTGTTGGCCGGGTTGCTGGTGTTCGAGCTGGTGAACATGCTCACCCCGCAGTTGCAACGGCTGATCGAAGGTCGGCGCGCGCGCTGGCTCGCGGTGGCATTGTTAGGGACCTTGATTGTCAGTGTCCTGGCGCTGATCTTTGCCGGTGCCTTCAGCTTTCTGCTGCACGAGGCGGAAAACCCCGGCGCTTCTCTCGACAAGTTCATGGGCGTGGTCGACCGCGCTCGCGGGCAACTGCCACCCTTCATCGACGCCTACCTGCCGGCCAGTGCCGCCGAGTTTCGTGTGGCGATTGGCGAGTGGATCAGTAAACACCTCAGTGACTTGCAGCTGGTAGGCAAGGACGCGGCACACATGTTTGTGACGCTGTTGATCGGCATGGTACTCGGCGCGATCATTGCCTTGCAGCGCGTGCCGGACCTGACCAAGCGCAAGCCTTTGGCCGCCGCGTTGTTCGATCGTCTGCACCTGCTGGTCCAGGCCTTTCGCAATATCGTGTTCGCGCAGATCAAGATTTCACTGCTCAACACCTTCTTCACCGGGATCTTCCTGGCTGTTGTGCTGCCGATGCTCGGCATCAAGCTTCCGTTGACCAAGACCCTGATCGTCCTGACCTTCCTGCTCGGCCTGTTGCCGGTGATCGGCAACTTGATGTCGAACACCCTGATCACCATCGTCGGCCTGTCGCTGTCGATCTGGGTGGCTGTGGCGGCGCTGGGTTACCTGATCGTGATCCACAAGTTGGAGTACTTTCTCAACGCGCGCATCGTCGGCGGGCAGATCAGTGCCAAGTCGTGGGAGTTGCTGCTGGCGATGCTGGTGTTCGAAGCCGCGTTCGGCCTGCCGGGGGTGGTGGCGGGGCCGATTTATTACGCGTACCTGAAGAGCGAGTTGAAGCAGGTCGGGATGGTTTGATGCTGATCTAATTGTGGCGAGGGGATTTATCCCCGTTGGGGTGCGTAGCGCCCCCCAAAACAAAAAAGCAACGACTGCTGCGCAGCCGAACGGGGATAAATCCCCTCGCCACAGGGTTTCGAATCAGTCCATCGTGCCGTAGCGCTTCGCCGCTTCAATGGCCAAACCACTACCAATGCTGCCAAAGATGTTCCCTTCCACATGCCGCGCATTCGGCAGCATGGCCGAGATGCTGTTACGCAGCGCCGGAATCCCGCTCGAACCACCCGTGAAGAAAACCGTGTCCACCTGACCGACCTGCACGTTGGCATCGGCCAGCAACTGGCTCACGCTGTTGCGCACGCGCTCCAGCAGATTGCCGATGGCCGATTCGAACAGCGCACGGGTCAGCTCCACGCTCAAACCGGCTTCGATGCGATCCAGGGGGACGAGGCGGCTGTCGCAATAGGTCAACTCGATCTTGGTTTCTTCCGTCAGCATGGCCAGCCAGTGCCCGGCGCGCTGTTCAATCAGCTTGAACAGGCGGTCGATGCCTCCGGTGTCTTCGATGTCGTAGCGCATGCTGCCCAACGCCAGTTGCGACTTCTGCGAATACACCGAGTTGATGGTGTGCCAGGTCGCCAGGTTCATGTGGTGGCTGGTGGGCATGTAGGCGCCACTCTTCATCCGGCTGCCGTAGCCGAACAGCGGCATCAGGCCTTGCAGGCTCAGTTGCTTGTCGAAATCGGTCCCGCCGATGTGCACACCGCCAGTGGCCAGGATGTCTTCGTGACGGTTATCCACACCCCGACGCTCGGGCGACAGGCGCACCAGGGAGAAGTCGGACGTACCGCCGCCGATGTCGACGATCAGCACCAGCTCTTCTTTCTCGATGGTCGACTCGTAGTCGAAAGCAGCCGCAATCGGTTCGAACTGGAACGAGACTTCCTTGAAGCCGATCTTGCGCGCCACATCCACCAGAGTGTCTTCGGCTTCCTTGTCCGCCATCGGATCATCATCGACAAAGAACACCGGGCGGCCCAGCACCACTTCTTCGAATTCCCGACCGGCGGCGGCTTCGGCGCGGCTCTTGAGTTGGCCGATAAACAGTCCGAGCAGGTCCTTGAACGGCATCGCCGTGCCCAGGACGCTGGTGTCGTGCTTGATCAGCTTGGAACCCAGCAGGCTTTTGAGCGAGCGCATCAGGCGGCCTTCGTAGCCTTCCAGGTACTCGTGCAGCGCCAGCCGGCCGTACACAGGGCGGCGTTCTTCCAGGTTGAAGAAGACCACCGAGGGCAGGGTGATCTTGTCGTCCTCCAGCGCGATCAGCGTTTCCATGCCGGGGCGCAGCCAGCCGACGGTGGAGTTGGATGTGCCAAAGTCGATACCCACGGCACGGGCTGGAGATGCGTTTTTCATGTCTTTCGAGTTCCGGTTAAAAAACGGCCGCGCAGTGTATGCCAGTGCGGCACAGAATCGAAGGCCGGTTATCTGCTAAATCTTGCCGTTCAACGCTTGAAAGAAGTGCCATCACCCCCAAACTACCCTGCATCAACCGGACAGCCCCGAGGCGAGCACAAGTCGCCCCGTCCGCTGCCGATAAACTTCTGATGCGCCGCCCGGTCACAACCTTGAGATCGGTCAACCCCTGCGCTGCAATCAAGCGCATGCTGTGGCAGGTGGCGCGATTTCGATAACGGATGGTGATTCCCGCGATGGACTTCAAAGACTATTACAAGATTCTCGGTGTGGAGCCGACGGCAGACGACAAGGCGATCAAGGCCGCCTATCGCAAGCTGGCGCGCAAATACCACCCCGACGTCAGCAAGGAAAAGGACGCCGAATCCAGGTTCAAGGACGCGTCCGAAGCCTATGAAGCGCTGAAAAGCGCCGACAAGCGCGCCGAATACGACGACCTGCGCCGCTACGGCCAGCATGGCCAGCCATTCCAGGGACCACCGGGCTGGCAGAGCCGTGGCGGTTTCGGCGGCGGTGGCCAGGACACTGGCGATTTCTCGGACTTCTTCAGTTCGATTTTCGGTAACCGAGGCCCTGGTTTCGGTGGTGGTGGACAGTCGCGTCGCAGCAGCGGGCGTCGAGGGCAGGACGTGGAAATGGAACTGGGGGTTTTCCTCGAAGAAACCCTGTCGAACGAATCGAAGAAGGTCACCTTTCAGGTACCGCAATACAACGCGGCCGGCCAGCACGTCAGCAACACCCCTAAAAGCCTCAACGTGAAGATCCCCGCCGGCGTGACCGACGGCGAGCGCATCCGCCTCAAGGGCCAGGGCGCACCGGGCGTCGGCGGTGGCGCCAACGGCGATCTGTACCTGACGATTCGTTTTGCGCCGCACCCGAAATTCGACGTCGAAGGCGAAAACCTGATCATCACGCTGCCGCTGGCACCGTGGGAGCTGGCGCTGGGCACTGAAGTCGCCGTGCCGACCCTGACCGGCAAGATCAACCTCAAGGTCCCGGCCGGCAGCCAGAACGGCCAGCGCATGCGCGCCAAGGGCCACGGGTTATTGAACAAGTCGGGCGAGCGGGGTTACCTGTTCGTGCAACTGAAGGCCGTCATGCCGAAAAAATCCGACGACGACATCAAGGCCTTGTGGCAGGAACTGGCGAAGAAAGCCGCGTTCGACCCCAGAGAAAATTTCTGATCCCAGACATGGAGTAGCCCGTCATGAGCAACCCCCTGATCGTTCAACTGGACTTGGCGGAATTCTGTGAGGCGACCGATCTGTCGGACGTCTACGTGATCGAAATCGTCGAGCACGGCATCCTCGAACCTCAGGGCGCCGTGCCCAAGGACTGGCGTTTCACCGATTACGAACTGACCCTGGCCAAACGCGCCGCCAAACTGCGCCATGACCTGGAACTGGACTGGGAAGGGGTTGCCTTGGCGCTGGATTTGCTTGAAGAGGTCCAGCAGTTGCGGGCGGAGAACCGGATGTTGAAGCAGCGGTTGGGGCGGTTGGTGGTGGAGTGACGCTTTTTGCATTACTCCACCGAACCTGTTGAAGGACGGCTCTACCGTCTTATTCTATGCATGTCTTCGCGGAAGGTGTCTTTGTTGGCGGCAAATTGGTCCTTTTGAGCGAGTTGTCTTTGCAGTTCCGCGCGCTCCGCGGGGGTGAGCGAGCGGAGTGTCGTTATCAAATCAACTAATTCCGGAGAAGGCTTTGGAAGCACCTGAGTGGCAACTGCTAGGGGCGATTCAACAGGATGTGACGTGACGACCTCCTTAACTGCGCCTGCGTCGTCAGCCGCTCCGGTTGACGAAACAGATGGTGACCTACTACGTTGATTAACGACGTCCTTACCTGCACCTGCTACGTCAGCCACTCTGTTTGACGAAACAGATGGCGACCTATTACGTTGGTTGACGACCTCACGAGGTGTATCTGCTTCTACCCGAGCTACTGAGTTGGAGGGATTGGTTTCTTTCGATCTGAAGGGGTTATGGAGCTTAAATTTAGGGAGTGGTGCGGATGGAAGATTTTTAATAAAACTGAATAAAGAATGCCCCGTCGGATCCGCAAAATTCCTCGGATCCCCGTCGCAATACATATACGCATTCCACCCACCCTTCCCAAACGGACTCCAACTATCCGGGCTATGGAATCGCATCAGTATGGGGTTGTAAGCGCGGTAGCCTTTACCCAGGAAATACCAACCGATTTTCCTTTCGCACAATTCACCATTGAACCCCAAATGCGAGGCTATTTCCTGCTGCGCGGACTGGTGGCCATAGGGGGCATAAGCGATGGAATTGCGCTGGCCCCCCGCGAGTTCGGTGTGTATCGAGTTTTTGTCGTCGGGGGCCAGCAGGATTGTGTGAGTCTGGTTAACAGAAGGTAAGTTGGGCATGGCGAAGCCTTTCTTGGTAGGGGACTTGGAGCAATGCTCTGAGTCTGACTCGACCAGGAACAGCTGGGAACTAGCAGAACTGATAGTGAGGCGTCGCGCTGGTACGTAATGCCGTTCATTTATCTTCAGTCGGGCAAGAAATCTGTGGCGAGGGGATTTATCCCCGTAAGGTCGCGAAGCGGCCCGGCTCCTGGCCAAACAGACTGAAAGACTGAATTGTCCGGATTGACGACTGCTTCGCAGCCGAACGGGGATAAATCCCCTCGCCACAAGTGGGACTTCTCCACAATATCCCTAAACCTTTCTTGGCAACGTCACGGTAAACAGCGTTCCATCTGTTTCGTTCGAACTGACCCCGACCGTCCCGCCATGCGCATCCACCACTTCCTTGACGATGAACAAACCCAGACCGAGGCTGGTGGACGGGTGGCCCAATTCTTCGTCGGCGCTACGCACCAATGGATCGAAGATCGTGCCGATGTCCTTCTCGGCAATCGGTTCGCCGTAGTTGTGTACCGCGAGGTGAACGGTGTCGGGTTCACCGTTGAGCGTCACCGTTACAGCGCCTTTGGTCGAGCCATGCTGCAATGCATTGCCGATAAGATTTTGCAGCAACTGGCTCAGCCGCGCGGCATCCCAGACGCCTTGCATATTCCCCGCTACTTTTAACGTCGGATCGCACTCCGGGTTTCCTGCGCAGGCTTGGGCTATCGCCGCTTGCGCCACGGCAGCCAGGTCCGTGGGCGCCGGGTCTATCGGCAGGCTTTTGCCCAGGCGGCTGCGCACCAGTTCCAGCAAATCATTGACCATCGCCGCCATGTGCCGCGTGCCGCGCTTGATGTTGTTGGCGCAGGTCAGCGCATCGCCTTCCAACGACGTTTTGCGCATCAGCAATTCGGTGGACATGCTCACCGCTTGCAACGGCGCGCGCAGGTCATGGCCAAGAATCGCCAGAAAGATATCCCGCGAACGATTGACCTGTTCGGCATAGGCGGCGGTGGATTCGGCGAGGGCTTCGTCAATGGCTTCGTTGAACCGGATCATGTCCTGGAAGTACGCCATGTCCGGTGATTCCAGGCTGTCGACCCACAGTCGAATCACACAGGCACGCAGGTGACGGAATTCGCTGGTCATCTGTACCAGATCGAACCCCACGGTATGCCGCAACTCGCCATGGCTGGCACCGGCTTTATCGAGGCTCGGGGTTTTCTCCGGGCCTTCCCCCCTGGCCTTGGCCATTTGCTCACTGGCGCTCTGGGGCTTCGCCATGTCGCGCGCGGCCGCCAGCAAAATAGCCTTGGCGTGGTCGCGCAAGGCCACTCGATCCAGGAATTCGGCTGCGGGCGTGATGGTTTTGGCGAATTGCTCCCACTCATCGACGATGCGGTCCGCGTGTTGCGTGATGAAATCGGATAGTCGCATGGGCGCAGTCCCGGGGACATGTGGAGGCGAGGTGTGTCGAAATAGTAGCCCCTTTGGGCCGGGTGTAAACCTGCCGCAGGGCGGATGCACGATGAGCCGTTTCAGGGGTGGTACAGATGTATATCCATTCCTTGGCTTCGCATGAATAGGCTATTGGCTTAACTATTCATTTGAAGGTCTGAATCATGTCTGACTTGCAAGGAAGCAACTCGACGAATGCCCCCTCTAAATCTGAAAAGAGTGTTCACGAGCAACGCGTAACGAGGGTTATTCCCGATGCAATAAAAAATGCGCCACCGGCGCTGCTTGAATCGATGTTGAATCAGTCTGCAGAAATGCCGGATTGGTACTTGAAGACGTCGGCCGCGGATCGACAGCGTTTGAAAACGTTAATTGACGAACGCTGGCGCTTGCAGGGCGAGCTCGATGAACTGCTGGCCGGCCTGCAACACGATATCGAGGCCTTCGCCAAGCCGCTTCTGGCGAGTACCTTGCAAGCGAACTTCAATGCCTACGAAGACCCCGAAACCCTGTCCCTGCATCTTTATGTCCCGGATAACATGGTTTTTGGCATCGACACCGGTGTCAGTCGCCTGCGGAAAAGTTCGCTGCTCGCCGCCGCTTTGCATAACTTCGAGGAAGCCGAAACTCAAGAAGGCGCCTTCAGAAGTGGTTCCGGCGTTTATCGCAACACGTACAGGGAGACCTTAAACGCGTTAACGCAATAGCCCCGGAAAAGTTCGCCAGTCTCTGTCGCAGGCTGGACATCGGTGGACAATACCAGACACACATCAAGGCGAAGCTGGACCCAACGGACACCGTTGCAAAATGGCAATTGCGCCAGCGCGCGCAGGCCCGTGAAAAAGCCGTCTTCACGTTATCGGTGTTGATCGCGCGTCTGAAAGGCGACATCTCTGCCCACGCCTATGACCGTTTGAGCGAGGTTGTCGAAGAAAGGAAAAATATCCGCTTCCATGGCGCGCCACTGCGCAGCCATCGGTTGTCGCTGATGGGCTTTCGCCTGACATCCATCGTGTTGTTCAGCGCTGTAGGCGAAGCCTCGGTAGTGAAAAAGGCCGTCGATGCCCTGACCCCCGGCAGCCTGACATTCTGGACACGCTGGTCGCAGCATATCCCGGTCCTGCCAGGGCGCGAATTTGACCAGTACAAGCTGATCCAGGCCTTCTTTGCCAACGGTCCCAGTGGTGTCGCGGACGAAATGCTGCGCAAGGAAGACATCTATCAACAAAGCCGGTTGAGCGGTCCGCTGATCGCCTACGTGCCGGATGATCCCGACCATCCGCTAAGAGAATATGCCTCGCTGGCCGAGTTCATGAAAACCTTGATCAGCCAGCTGCGCGACCCGGATTACCAGGCCTTTTTCAGCCGTTTCGTGGAGCAGAAAGACAAGGGCCATTTTTTTGCGCGGGTCAACGAGCGGCTCAAGACCATGACCTGGCAACAGCGCAATCCACTCGACATGGGACCATGGTGGCGCGAAACCGCGATCGAGAACCCCAACGCAGAACCCATCACCAATGTCAGGGACGCAAATCTCTGGGCCGAGCTGTTCAAGGAGCGGCGAGACAAGATGATCCGCGATGCACGCTGCATTGCCGTGCCCACCGGCGATGAGAATTCGACTGCCCGCTGGAAGCGCCTGGCCAGCTACCTGGACATCGGCTGGAACCTGTTCAGCTTCGCCGCGATGCTGGTTCCCGGAGTGGGCGAGGCGGTGCTGGGCATCATGGTTGCGCAGATGCTGGCGGAACTGGCCGAAGGCATCGAGGACTGGAGCAAGGGCGATAAGGAAGAGGCTGCGTCCTACATCAACGGTGTGCTGATCAACTTTGCACAATTAGCCCTGATGGGCGCGGGGCATGTGCTGCCCAAAACCGCTGTGGCTGTGTCGCCCTTCGTGGAAAACCTCAAGCCCGTGGAGGTCGATGGCAAAGAACGACTCTGGAACCCTGACCTGAGTCCTTACGAGCATCCGCTGGTCCTGGAGCCCACGTCGCAGCCCGACGAACGTGGGCTTCACCGACATGAGGGCAAGGACGTATTGCGCCTCGAAGACAGGCATTACGTGGTGACGACAGACCCGAAGACAGGGCTGCATCGCCTCAAGCACCCCGACCGGCCAGGCGCGTATCAACCCGTCGTCGAACATAACGGCGCCGGGAGCTGGAAAACTGAAGTAGAACAGCCGCTGGGGTGGGGCAAGCGCCGCTTGTTAAGACGCTTGGGGACAATGACGGAAACGGTATCCGATGAGACCCTTGAGCAGGTGCTGGCCGTCAGCGGCGTGCATGAAGATGCCCTGCGCAGGATGCATGTCGAGCACGAAGCCCCGCCCGCCATGCTGGTCGACACGCTCAACCGCTTCAAGCTGTATGCCCAGGCTGGCGAACTCGGGCAGCAAATACTGGCGAACCGGATTCCGGAGGCGCTGGAACAGACCATACCCGCCTTGATGATTGAGCTTCCACGCTGGCCCGAATCCCGAGGCATCGCGCTGTTCGACGGGCCGACACTGGAAGGCGAGTTCTACGACTTCGGCAACGTCGAGGTCAGGCCTGAGCGACAGATCAAGCTGACCCGCGCAGAACTGCGCGAAGGTCTTCTGCCGCAACGGGTGATCGAGAATTTCAGTGAAACGGAAATTCATGAATTGCTCGGCCAAGGCATTCCCAGCGACCGGCAAGTGCGGATAAATGAATTGCGCAGGCGCCTTGCAGAGTTGGCCGACATTCATCGAAACCGCTCATTCGAAACACTCTACAAACAACAGGATCTTTCCGACGAATCCAGCGTGCGCTTGCTTCGCAATGACTACCCGCAATTGCCTGTGGTGGTCGCCGAAGAAATCGTGCGCGATGCCAGTCCCGAGGAGCTGCGACATCTGTCGCAAAAACGCCGTGTTCCCCTGAGTCTGCACGAGCGAGCGCAAGCGGCATTGACCCGTGTGCGAGCGAGTCGCGCCTACGAGGGCCTTTATCTGGAGTCCCTGGCAGACAACGATACCCGTCGACTCGAGCTGGCAACGCTGTCGACCCTGCCTGGTTGGTCCGCCGGGGTTCGCATCGAGCTTCGCGCCTTCTCCTTCAGTGGCGAATTGCAGACGAGCGTCGGTCCCGACAATGCGCCGATTCGCAAAGTCCTGTTTTTCGATGAACGAGGTCTTTATCAGACGCGAGACGAGCAGGGCCTGCATCTGCACGGTGCCGACAGCTTCTATGCGTCGTTGTTGCATGCCTTGCCGGACAGTGAGCGCGAAGCCCTCGGCTTCGAGATTCACGAGGGTGAAAAACTCAAGCAGGCGTTGCAGCGTTCAGCGATAAGCCATGAGCGATTCGACAGGGAGCTGGAGCAACATCCGATTGGCAAACCGGCCTACGACCCTGAAGTCATGCGCCTTCGCGGAGGCATGCGCGGTTACCCGCAACAGATGAGCCGGGAGACGATTGTTCAACGCCTGGGTTGGCTGTATCCGGGGTTGTCCGAAGAGGAATTGGAAACGCTGCGCATCGGATTCGGCGACGCCGCGCAAGAACGCCTGAAGGCACTCGAAGAGGAGTTCGATCAGTTGGAACTGTCCCTCACGCGCTGGGTGAGATCACCGACGACGATGCCGGGCTCCGGTTTGGCCGAGGCCGCGTCCCGGCAGCAACTCTATTTGGCTCTTAGGCAATGCTGGCAAAGGACCGGGCCGGCGGGGCTCGATGTCCCTGGTATCGTCCGTCCGCAGAGGCTTAACCTGGACGGGCACTCGATGAGTCGGCATAGCGACGGCCTGCCGAAGCTGACCGCCAATTTCGACCATGTCACCTCCCTGAGCATGCGTCGCGCGGACTTGCTCCCCAACCAGGTACATTTTCTGCAGCCCTTTCGTCGCCTGCGTTATCTGGACGTCACCGGCAATCTGTTGGATTGCTTGCCTCCGGTCATCGGTCAAATGCGCTACCTCGAGGACCTGATTCTGAATGACAACCGCATCGAACTGACCCCTCAAGCGGTGGCGCATTTGCGGGGCCTGACCCGTCTCGGTTCGCTTCAGCTCAGAGGCAATCCGTTGAGGCTGGTGCCCGATATCAGCCAGATGCGCGACTTGCATTCGCTGATTCTGGAGAACACGGGCATCGAGGGTTGGCCGACCGGGCTGTTTTTGCAATCCCGTCCCCGCAACCTTTACCTGAACCTGCGGCGCAATCAGATCAGCCAGATACCAGAGGTTGCGCCGGGAACCTTTCGTGCCGAATTGCTGGCCCGTACCCTGTTGAGTCGTGAGCCGGAGTGGATGTCCGTGCAGCATCTGGACAGGCTCAGGCTGTACACCGAGTCAGTCGGCCTGGACCCCGATCGCCCGTATCCACCCCGGGGAACCCTGGACAGCATCCAATGGGCCGAGGGCATGCCCGTGCAATGGCAAATCAGGCAGAGCATCTGGGACGCGGTCGAGGATGAGTTCAATTCCGAAGCGTTTTTCAACGAGATCAGGCGCCTCACCCAATCCGCCGACTTCAGGGCCGGCGGGCTTTATCGGCAGGAACTGACGGCCAGGGTCTGGCGCATGCTCGAAGCCATGGCGCAGGACAGCGAATTGCGCACGACGATTTTTGCCGAAGCCCAGGCGCGATCGGAATGTGTCGATGGCGCGACGCAGATGTTTAACGTTCTGGGCATGAAGGTGCTGATCCACGAGGCCTACGGATTGGCGAACCCGGGACTGGTAGAAGCCGAACTGGTCGAACTGGCCAAGGGGAATTCGCGTCTGGAAGCCATCGGGCGTATCGCCGAGCAGCACATTGCCGACCGTATCGCCAACGGTGAGCAGTTTCGCCGGGTAGGTGCCGACGGCCAGGTGACGGGAACCATCGATGTCGTCGAGGTTCACCTGGCATTCACCACCGAATTGGCGAAGCCGGAGCAGCAGGGCGGGCTGGACTTGCCCTGGCAGGCGCATACCATGCAGTTTCGCGGCATTGCCGGGGTTACCGGGCCAATGATTGAAAAAGCCCGTCTGCAAGTCTTGGCGTTTGAGCAAGGCGACCTCCTGCGCGACTCGATCGCTGAACAACCGTTCTGGAAGTCCTGCGTGATGGGATCGAACCGGGTTCGCTTCAAACAGTTCGACCGACGCATGAATGCACTCTATGAGTACAAGCTGGCACTGAATGAAAGGGCCGCCGGTGTGACGCTAGCTCCTGAGGAAAAAGATCGGTTGAAGACGCGAATCAGAGTGCTGGCACACGAATTGGGTAAACCGCAAAGCGATTTTGTCCCCGGCCGGGACATGACCGACGACGAATTCAACGAACAGTACTCGGCCATCAAAAACGAGCAGGACGCCTTGCTCAGGCTGTTGACGCAACAAGCCATGGATCGGGCGAAGGTGGGTAGGGGCGAGGGCATTTTCTCGTAACACCCGGCATCGATAACCTGCTTTGCGCGGTCCTGATGCCATAACTATGTACCGCAAACGAGGCTGTCGGTCATGGTGTGCTAGTGCTCCCATTTACAGGAGACACACCATGTCCGACAACTTCACGTCTGCCGGCAAACAAACCGCTGTGACAAAAAGCATTCACGGGCCGTTCCTGGAACAGGCCATTCCCGACTGGCTGATCCAGGCCACGCCACAACGCCGCACGGCACTCAAAGACCATAATACGCCGCAGCCGGATTGGTATCGACGCGCCTCGCCGGAGCAACGCCAGGCGTTGAACACCGCCGTCACCGCCAGCTTTAGCGCACAAACCCGACTGGACCAGGCCATGACGGCCTTCCAGGACATCGACGCCTTCGCCGCGCCCTTGCTGAGCAAGGCACTGAAGGACCGGTTCAACGTCGAGCTGGACGTCAATAAAACCCTGATCTGCCTCAAGCAACCGCTGGAGATGGGCATCCTTGACATCGATGTCGGGATTTTCGATGTGTTGAAGTTGCCGTTGTTACAGGCGGCGTTGCATAACTTCGAAGCGTCGGAATACGAGGACGGCGCCTTTCATGAGTCGTCGGGATTCCTGACGCAAAAATCGGCGACGGAGGACTTTGAAGCGGTCAAGACGTCCTTGACGGTGGCGCAGTTCACCAGCTTGTGTCGTTCGCTGGATATCGGCGCGAAGTATCAGGTTTATCTCAAAGACTTCCTGCAACCGGCCGATGCTGCGGCGGAGCAGGCGCTGCGCCATAAATTCATCGCGGCTCAAAAGACCGCCTTGCGAGCAGCGGCTGAACTGGCGCTGTTGAAAAAGGATATCGAGCCCGCGGACTACAGGATGATCCTGTCTGTGATCGACGGCGAAGTGCATCCCCGTTTGAACGGTAAACCGGTCTGGTTCCGTGATCTGACGTTGATGAAACGCAGAATGACCGGCTGCGTGGTGTTCAGTATTTGCGAAAAATACCGTTACAGCGACGAACTGATTCTGTATGTCCCGAACGACCCCCACCATCCCCTCAAGCGACTCACGTATGGCGAGTTGACGGCGATGTTCAAACGTCGCTTCACCACCCGTGATGCCACGCAATCCTGGGACGGCAGCCCGACCGCGTACCAGCGGTTTTTCAGTCAGTTCGTCGCCTATGCCGATCGGCCGCACTATTTCAGTGAATTCACCAACGATGCATCCAATGCGCCGCTGAGCCAGAAGTTGCGTCCTTATGAATCGATACTCAATTCACTGGCGCAAGGCATCAATCCGTTTCTCGGCTTCAAAAAACTGCCACCCACCAGGCCGATCAACCAGCAACCCAATGACGATCCCGCCCTGCTCCCGGCGGATGTCCCTCGCAAGGGCCACGGGGTATGGGCCGATAACATTGACCTGTGGAACTACCTCTTCGAGCAACATCGCGAAAAGGTCATCGCCGATGCGCAAGCCCACGCCGTGCCCACGGCGGATGTCGATGCCAGGGTGCGCTCCGAGAAGCTCGCCCGACTGCTGAATATCGGCATGTTGGTGCTCATGGCTGTTTCAATGTTCGTACCGGTGTTCGGCGAGTTGATGATGGTCGTGATGACTGGCCAACTGTTGTATGGCGCCTTTGCCGGTGCCGTGGAATGGAGTGAGGGCGATCGCAAGGCCGCCAAGGCCCACCTGACCGAGGTGGCGGAAAACCTGGCACTGATCGCCGTAACGGCCGGTGCCGGTAAAGGACTGGCCAAACTGACCGCGGTCAAGGCCGAGCCCGTGATCGAAACCCTGGATCCGGTGACCTTGCCCAATGGCGAGAGCCGACTGTGGAAACTCGATCTGAGCGGCTATGAGCGTTCCGTTGCACTAGACCCCGGCACGACGGCCAATGCCCTGGGCCAATACGAGGCTGGCGGCAAGACCTATGTCCGGCTCGGCGGCCAGCTTTATGAAACAACGTATGAGGCTTCGTCGAACCAATGGCGGATCATGCATCCGACCGACCCGCAAGCCTACCAGCCCGTCCTGACTCACAACGCTGCCGGTGCCTGGCGCCATACACTGGAGCGCCCGCTGGCCTGGGATCGCCTGACGCTGATGCGGCGCATGGGACCTGTGGTTGAAGCGTTTTCAGACGATCAATTACTGCAGATCGCCGACGTCAGCGGCGTCAGCGACGATGCCTTGCGCAAGATGCACCTGGATAACGCGTTGCCACCCCCCGAGTTGAGCGACACATTGCGTCTGTTCAACGCTGACCGGGGTGTTGCCCAGGTCATCGAGCAAGTCGAGACCGGACAAGCCATCGATGGCCGCTATCTGTATTCCTTGCCATTGGTAACCGAGCTGCCGCGATGGCCGATGGGCCGTGTCCTGGAAGTATTCGAGGGCACCGAGCTGTCCGGACCCTCGGTCAAATACGGCTCCGAGCGTCTGCTGCCGGGGGCCAAGCGCAAGGCAAAGATCCAGTTGACCCGGGCCGATGTCCTGAGCGGCGAATTGCCCTCGCGCATATTGGCGGCGCTCGACGAAACGGAGATCACCCGCCTGCTGGGCGGTGAAGCGGCGCGGGTCAAGGACGCCAGACCCGGGGAGCTGCGAAAGCAGATCGCCGATTTCGCCCGAACCCGCCAACCGGCGATCTTCGAAAGTCTCTACAAGGGCAACGAACCCATAGACCCTTGGGTCGCGAAACTGCAGCAGGTTTGCCCGGGGCTGGGCGAGCCGGCGGCGCAGACCGTTTTGCGCCAGGCCTCGGCCGAAGAAATCAACCGCCTTCAGTCCACCAAACGTTTCCCGCTGCACCTGCTAGAGCAAGCCCGCTGGTATGCGCAGCAAGGACGCTTGACTCAAGCCCTGGCAGGGTTGCACATGGAAAACATGGCCTCGGTGGAGAGCAAGCGTCTGGCGCTGCATACGTTGGCGAAATTGCCAGGCTGGTCTGATCAGGTGCGGCTGGAGATTCGCGACGGCCACCTCGAAGGTGCCTTGATCGATGGCATTGGCAGCGAGACCGCTGAAACCCGCAAGTACCTGGTCAAGAAAGGCTCGTACTACCAGGCCTTTAACGACCGGGGAGAAACCCTCAACAGCGTACCCGGCCATGGCGATAATTTTTACTCTTCCATCATGCACGCACTGCCCGATGAAGCGCGGCGGTCGCTGGGCATGCCCGAGGTGGGACAAAGCGCTGAGTTACGGCACGCGATTATCGACTATGCCAGCGGTCATCCCGTCGAGTCGACGCAGAGCCTGCACGCCCGATCCGCTCGCAAACCCTGGTTCAAACCACCGCAACGCATTTCGGAAAAACTGGTGGGCTACCCGGCCAGTGGTCATGGAGCGGAGAGCGATACGCTGGTCTCCCGGGTCAAGGATGTCTACTTTGGTTTGAACGACGTGCAGGCCATGAAGTTTCTGCTCGATCAATGGGGACTCGGCAAAACCAACCAGCAAATTTTTTCCCTGCTGCGGAACCGAATGCGCGAATGGGAGGAGCTCAATACCGAGCTTGATCGATGGGTCGCGGACGAGAGTCTCTCATTGCACGCGATGCTGGATGGAAAAAAGGCGGTGGCGGACGGGATCAAAGCTGCCTGGCAGAATTCCCCCAGGGCCATGGAAAATCCCGTTTATGCCACGCTTAACCTTTTATGTGGCGATCCATTGCCGGCGCTGACGGCGGACTTTTCGCATGTCCGTGTTATGACAGTGGGTGGCAGGGGCCTCACGGATGCCGCAGTCAACAGCGTACTGACTCAATTTTCCAAAGTACAACAGCTCGCGATTCACGTAGCCAATCCAGCATTGCACGCCTTTCCTGAAGCGTTAGTCGAGATGACTGAACTCACAGATCTGACGATCGAATCCCGCTTCCCCTTTCCTGCGCAGGCTATCGCCGGGTTGGGAGCGCTGACGAAGCTGGAAAAGCTGTCGCTTCGTGGGGCGTTCGAGTCGGCGAGTGTCGTTGATGTCAGCCGCTTGAGCGCATTACATGAGCTGACGATTGCAGGGGCGTACGCGCGGAAGACTTTGCCGGTCGGTGTGCTCGACCTGCCACATCTGCAACGTTTGGACTTGCGACAAACGGAGATCAACGAACTGCCCGCTCAATTGTTCGATGGCACTCATGACTCGCTATTGTCAGGACTCTCCCTGGACTGGTCGCTTTCGAGTCGCGAAGCGCTCAAACCAGCCTATGACTATGTAAAAAACCACTCAACACACCTGATCGATCTTGAGGAAATGGTCAGAGATTACTGCAAGGGGCGACTCAAGCAGTTTGGCGAACGTCATGTCGCGTCATTCTCTGGCACCGCGCAGCCCGACGCTTTGCCTGGTGCGTTTTTCGAGAAATGGCCGGACGCCCAAGCCCGGTTCGACGCCATCGAGGCGCTGAGCGAAGAGTACAGCCAGCTCACTCGACAGCTCGATGCGTGGACTGCGCGGGTAGTGACGCAAATCGGCGGCTTCGCTGACTGGACAACCCTGCCGACCCTCAAGCGGTGCTGGTATGAGGGGCTTTTGAAGCGATATGGCTCAACGACTTATTCCACGGTGCTTGACCTGTCCGGGATACGGTTCGACGAGCTTCCGGAACTTCCCGATCAGGGCTTCTCCCATGTCAACACATTACGCCTGTCAGGCTTGCGTGCACCTGTCGAACAGGTTCGCCGTTTCGTGGGCCGCTTCAGTCAGACGCACACCCTGGATCTGGGCGACAGCAACGTGATGGACTCGCCGGTAACGCCCGGCGATCTGCCCGTGCTGCAGAACCTGGATTTACGCAATACTCCGTTGGAGCGTCTGGATGTCAGTGCAATGGGCCAACTCAAGGCGTTGAACCTCAGCGGGACGAACCTGGCGGCGTGGCCGACCGGTGCCGAAAATCTTGCGGATCTTTCTTGGCTGGACTTGCGCAACAATCAGCTTGGCGAGCTACCTGAAACGGTACTGGCAAGGGATGATCTGCTGCTGAACATGAATTTGTCCGGCTCACCTTTGACTCCGCAAGCGCAAACTGCCTTGAGCGCCGCCCGTGGGCGGATAGAACAGGCCAGGGGCCTGGTCCCCGGTACGCTCGAGCGTTTTGCGCTGGAAACCGAGTCCTCGGTCTTTCCACCCAAGGAGACGGGAGCCTCGATTGCCCAGCGACTTTTGCCGATGCCGGTAGAGGAGCCTGCAGGAGAAGGCCCGGCTTGGCTTGCCCGGCGTTTGCAACGGTTGGACTCTCGGTTTTCTGACGATGAGGCCTTGCAAGCCATTGAAGGCATGCGAAATCAGGGGGCGAGCGATGGAGTGATCAGCGAGCGCATCGGCGGCTGGCATCGGACACTGGAAACCCTGACACGACAATTGAACAGTTGGATGTTTGTCCGCGAGTCTCGGGGGGCGGATTGGGTTGTTTCGTCAGTCTCCCGTGGGCGGGCGTCACGGCTGATCCGTGAATGCTGGCTCGAAGGGACGATCGTCTGGGACGGCGTCACTGACAGTCGCCTCTGGTTCCATGACATGCAGCTGGGGGATCTGCCTGAACTGCCGGTGCAATTTCCTCATGTGCGGGACTTGATTCTCAACGGCGCCAGGATTACCGAGCAAGGCTCCAACGGGTTCCTGCGAGCCTTTGCCAACGTGCGCAACCTGGAACTCGGTGGTCATGAGTTTCGCGCACTTCCGCAGGCGGTCGGGGGCATGGTGCAGCTGGAACGTCTGGACTTGTCCGGTGTCGGCTTTACCGATCCCGAGGGTTTGTATTCATCGTTGGGATCGCTGGAGCATCTGCGCTCGCTGGATCTGAGTCATAACAATCTGCAAACCTTCAGTGTCGATTCGCTGGTGCATCTCGAGGAACTGGATTTGCGCAACAATCGATTGACCGAGTGGCCGGCCGGAACGCTGGCGGCCGGGCGTCTGAGGGTGCTGAATCTAAGTGGCAATGAAATCACGTCGATTCCCGCTGATGCCTTCAACGTACAGCACGATACCTTGATGGCCAATACGGACCTGTCCGACAACAACCTGTCGCGCAACGATCTGGAGCGACTCAGGGATTACGCGACCACTGTCAGACCCGGCACATGGATGGGATACACCTCCGAAGGCCTCGATGATTTGATCGACGATCTGGCCAGTGACAGCGAGATTGGCAGTGCGGGCTCGAGTGAAGATGAATCTGACCCCTTCTTGCCTGACGAGGACATCGGGGAGGAAGAAGCGGAGCTCGATGGCGTCGAACCATGGCTGGAGATACTCGATCCCGAGTTACAAGCCGGTCATCGAGCCCTTTGGAACCAACTTCGGGACGAGCCGGTCAATCTGGCGTTTTTTCATCTGCTGTCCCGGCTGCAAGATACAGCGGAGTTCAGGTTGGCGCGCGCCGATTTGACCCGAAAGGTCTGGGAGGTGGTGAATGCAGCAGCTGCCGACAGCGAACTCAGGCAAACCCTGTTCGCCATGTCCAGCTCCCATGGGACCTGTGTGGATGGGCGGATCCTCACCTTCAGCAACCTGGAGGTCAAGGTATTCGAGCACAATGCCTTGCAGGGGATCGACTCCGGTCGCCTGGATCAGAAAGGCGTCGCCTTGCTGCGGTTATCCCGCCAGCTGTTTCGGCTGGATCAGGTTGAGAAGCTGGCCGATGCTGCGTTACGTACGAGGTCTGATCCGGCGGAAGTGCGTCTGGAGTACCGACTGGGCCTGTCCAGAGGCTGGGATGACGGGTTGGAGCTTCCGGGCCAACCCAAAAACATGCTCTATGGCAAGGCCATCAGTGGTGAACCGCAGAGAACCGCGCGTGCGCGTGTGCAAGCCCTGGAGAAAAGCCAGGTGTTCTACGAAGACCTGATCAGTCGCGATTACTGGGTGCAATACCTCAAGGAAAAATACCCTGATGAATTCAGCGACCTGGAGCAGGGCATTGTCCAGGAGCGGAGCCGGTTTGAGGACGCACATGAAGACATGACGGGATCTGCCTACAGAGAAGGAATAGAGATGCTCGGCATTCAACACGACATTCGGCGCAATCAGAAACTGATCGAACTGTCTCGCAGAGAAACCGGGGAAAGCGAACCCGTCGGACCCGCGGAACCACAGCCCGGGACGTCGAAGGATTTGATGGGGCGCTAGCTCCCTCGGTCATCCCATCGCCCGGCGTCGCTCGATGCGGCGCCGGGCATCGGAGCTGGCAGTCGCAACTGCTGATTCGGCCCGACATTCGAGTGCGGTATATATATAAGCTTTTTTCTTGAGGTCGTTCGGTAGGCTGAAGTCTCACCCATAAGTCACGGATGACCCGTTATGCCAGTCTCTGACACAACCCTTGCAACGCCCGAAATTTCTTTCACCAGCGACCTTCGAGGTGTTCACTACAACTTCCTCAAAGACCGCATACCCGCCTGGTTCAGCCAGGCCTCAACACTGCGGCAGAAAGAACTCGGCAATCACGAACTGCAACTTCCAGCCTGGTACCGGACGGCCTTGCCCGAGCAAAAGACCGTGCTCGCGGACCTGCACTTGCGCTATCGCGAAACCTTGAATCAGATCGATGCCAGGCTCGGCCGTATCCAGGATATTTTTGAGTTTGCCGAGCCGCTGCTCAAAGCCGCGATCAAGGCCCGGTTCAAGCTGGACCTTGATGTGCGAAACGTTTTCTTCGCCCGTAAATATGCGTTCAAAGACCGGAATGATCTGTTTGGATTCTTTGTCTTCGATCAGCCGGTCGATCAAAGCCTGAAGCAGGAATTTCGAGGCATTTCCTTGCTCGAGGCGGCCCTGGCCAACTTCACGCCCGACGAAGAGCAACCGCTGCCCTGCAACGATTGCCAGATCATCACCAACTGGAGCAACTATGGCGGTGATGTCATTCCCTCGTACGCAACGCTCAAGGAGCAGGCCAGGCCCATCGCTCCCCATGACTTTGCCAAACTCTGTCGTACCCTCGACCTGGGGGCGCTTTATCAGAAGCACATCCAGGACATCGTGCAACCGAAAGAGGTCCAGGAGCGTGAAGCACTGGAGCAGCAACTGGAGGAGCACCACCGGCGCCAACTGGCAGTGACCTGTGAGATCGCCAGGCGGCAGTTTGCAACCCGGGCTGGCAGAGCCGAGGTCGAATCGGGCATCGGTGAAGACGTCTACCTAATGCTCAAACAGTTGCTGGGCAGCACAAACGGCGCAGTATTGGACGGCAGGCCGGTGACCTTCGCCACGTTGAAGGTGTTTGGCATCGAATTGGTGGGGCCGCTGCTGATCGGCCCGAGCCGGCAGCCATCGGATCGGGTCGAGCGGCTGGCGGTCTACGTGCCCAATGATCCCCTGCATCCACTGAAAGAATATGCGTCCAGTGCCGACTTCATGGTCGAGTTGCGCACTCGCTTGCACAGTGGTGCCTACCGGCGTTTTTTCAGCCAGTTCATACCGGTGCGGCAACAGGGCCTTTTTTTCGCGCAGTTCAATAAGTTGTATCAGCCTTCCGGACTCAGTGCTCAATCCGACTATCCCTTGCAGACCACCCCCAGGAAGCTGCCGGTGGACGAGGCCTCTATCGGGAGCAAGCCGTGGCAGCAGCTGCGTGAAAGATTCATCAAAAAACTGTATGACGATGCGCGCGTGATGGCGGTGACCACGGGTGATGAGGACCGCGAAGCTCGTTTGGCCCGGCTGGAAAGTTTTCAGGACGCAGTGATCAATGTCTTCTACCTCGCTGCCTTTGTGGTACCGGGGCTCGGACCGATCATGCTGATGGTCGGCGCGGCGCAGATGTGCACTGAGGTGTTCGAGGGTATCGAAGCATACGAGGAAGGTGAGCCGAGAGAGATGTGGGCGCACTTTTCCAGTGTGGCGCTGAATGCGGCCTTTGCCGGTACCGCAGCGGCGGTGTTGCCGAAGGTTCAAGTGTCGACGATGGTGGACAATCTGAAACCGGTCACCATGCCCGACGGTAAACAGAAATTGTGGAAACCCGATCTTGCACCCTACAAGTCCTCCGTCACTCTGGCGGCCGGGACCGGCCCTGATGAGTTGGGCTTGTATGCGCAGGGTGGGCAGACGTTTTTGCCGCTCGAGGATGAGCTTTATCAGGTCATGCAGGACCCGGTCAGCAAGCAGTACCGAATCCAGCATCCGACCCGTCCCGATGCCTATGCCCCTGAACTTGCGCATAATGGCGAAGGCGCCTGGCACCATGAACTGGACCGTCCCCAAACCTGGAAGGGCGCCACACTGATGCGTCGGCTCGGCCCGCTGGTAGAGGGTTTCAGCGATACCGAACTGGAGCAGATTCGGCAGGTCAGCGATGTGGACGCCGCCGTCCTGCGTCGGTTGCATGTTGAGGGCGAACCGGTCCCGGCGATTCTTCTTGATAGCCTCAAGCGATTCCGGGCCTATGGCGATGCGGTGAAAGTTGCCGAGGGCATCCGCGACGGTTCACTCTCCAGCGCGCTGTGCAGTTTGCCGGCCGCTCTGGCAGTCGAGTTGCCGGGTTGGCCGGCGAACAAGGCCATAGAAGCTGTGTCCGGATCGGGACCGAGCGAGACTTCGGTCAAGTACGGCAGTGCAGATGCCGGGCCGCTGAACACGATCAGAGTCACACGCTCTGAGCTGATGGCGGGGCAATTGCCGACACGAATCATCGCAGCCATGGACAAGGCGGAAATCAAATCCCTGCTGCCCGACTACTTGCCCAACGCATCAGCAGAGCGCATTGCCGCTCTGCAAAAAAAACTGGAGAAGCATGCGATCGCCGTCAAGGCGCGGCTGATGCGTAGCCTCTATGCCGAGCAACAACCGTCGGCGGACGCGGCAGTCTCTGTAGTGCAACGGGATTTCACCGGTCTGCCGGCGTCAATCGTCAAGGAATTGCTGGCCGATGCCCCCCCCAATGAAGTGGCGACTCTGAGCACCGACAAGCGTGTTCCATTACGCCTGGCCGAGGGCGCGCGTCGGTTACAGCAGCAAATGCGCCTCGCCCGCGCCTACGAGGGACTGTACCTCGATGCATTGGTCGATCAAGACACAGAGATCCTGGCACTCAATTCATTGGAAGCCTTCCCCGGCTGGCCCGACGATCTTCGCCTTGAAGTACGGGAAAGCGGGCTCGAAGGTGAACTGCGCGCCAGTGTCGGTTCCGAGCAGGCTACCGAACGCAAGGTGCTGGTTCGGGTGAGCGAGGGACGCTACGAGGCACGCAATGAGCGCGATGAACACTTGCACGGTACCGACGATCTCTACGCCTCGATCCAGCACGCCTTGCCCGACCGGCATCGTCAAGCCATCGGGTTACCCCACGTCGCGCAGGGTGCGCAGCTGAAGGTGAAAATCATCGAGCATCAGTTGCCCCGTGATCAGCTTCGTCCGCTATTGAGAATGCAACCGCGTCGACAACCTTTTTTCCGGGTACCCAAACGTCTGTCCGGCGAGCGTATTGGTTATCCCCTGAGCGATCACCCTGACGTCAGCCAGTGGCGACCTGTTTTTGAGCAACGGGTCCGTCACTTGTACCCCACGATGTCGTCGCAGGAGATGGACGCGTTTATCGCGAGCCTGGGCGACAGTCGCGAAACGGTCCTCAGAAACCGTGAGCGCGAGTTTGATTCGCTCACCCGCACCTTGCAAAACTGGGTGCTGGCACTCGAACAGTCCCCCCAGCAGGATGCACGACTGATGATCACCAATGCACTCAGTGAGGCCTGGCAACGCAGGGGGGAGGTGGACATGGACAATACCGGTTTGCCCCAGGGCCAAACGATTGATTTGTCCAACATCGACCTGCAGGGACAAGTCGAAGAACTACCACCGCTGTCGGCCAATTTCAGTCACGTGACTCACCTGAATTTATCGGGTACCGGCATCGCACACGCGGATGGATTTCTGCGTCATTTCAAGCGTCTGCGCAGACTGAATCTGGGCAACAACGAACTGGACAAGATGCCGCAAGCATTGGGGCAATGGGGTCACCTGACCGAACTGGACCTGTCAGACAACCTGATCGAGTTCGACACGCAGATTGTCGAGCAGTTGAAGGGGCTGACGCACCTGCGATACCTGGGGCTTGAGGGCAATCCCTTGAAGTTGCCTCCGGATATCGGACAGATGCCCGACCTGCTTATCCTTTTGCTGGCCAACACGGAAATCCATACCTGGCCTGTGGGTATATTCGATCAGCCCAGGATCCGCACGCTGTTCCTGGACATGAGGTCCAACACCCTGGAAATCGTTCCGCAGGTGACGCCAGGGTCAGAGCAAGCGGAGATCGTGGCACGCACGCTCATCAGTCACGAGCCGGCCTCTATTTCCCCGGAGAATCTGAGCAGGGTCAGAGACTATCGCCAGTCGGTCGGCTTTGAGCCGGATCCACAGTTTCCACCCCAAGGTGTGTTTGACAGCAGTCTTTGGAAAGAGGGGCTGACCGAACCGCAATGGAAGGAAAAACAGGATGTATGGGCCGACCTCGAACGTGAACCCGGGTCGGAGCCATTTTTCAATGAATTGAGGAAGCTCGCGCAATCGGCGGATGCTCTGTCCGCCAACGAAGCGGCGAGGATCGAATTGTGTGGCAAGGTCTGGTCAATGGTTGAGGCGACAGCCGCAAACACGGCTTTACGGGAAAAACTGTTCCGTATGGCCGCTGCCCCGACAACCTGCGTGGATGCTGGCGCGCAGATATTTAACGCCATGGGCGTCGAGGTCTTGATCGCTCAGGCCTATGACCTGGGCGCAGACGAAATCGAGATCGAGCTGGTGACATTGGCGCGCGGCAAGTGGCGTCTGGACGAGCTGGGCAGGATCGCTCGAAAGCGGGTCAACGAGCTGGTGGCCGCAGGGCGCCGGTTTCCCGAATTCGATGCAGAAGGCGATCTGGTCCCCCATGAGAATGCGCAAGGGCAACCGCTTGAGGATATTGATGAGGTGGAAATCCATATGATCTACACCACTCGATTGGCGGAGGACCTGGAGTTACCCTGGCAATCCCGTGAGATGTGGTTCAACGCACCCGAAGTCTCGGACGGGATGATCAAGAGTGCTTACGAACGGGTGCTGGAAAAGGAGAGGGGACCGCTGTTGCAGGAACGGCTGATCGAACAAACCTTCTGGGTCGAGTACCTCAAGCGACACTATCAGGAGCTGTTCAAGGCCTTGCACGCCAAAGGCGAGCCGCTGCTGGACTTGCAGGCAGCGCAACAGGCCTGGCTCGACAGTGATTCGGCGGTGCAAAAGATTCATTGGCGCTCGGAGGTCGTTCGGTTGGCAAAACTTTTGGGCAAACCTGACAGCGAAATAAAGCCCGGCGCGGTCATGAGCGATGCGCAGTACTACACCGAGATGGAGGCGATCGCGGTGCAGGAAAAGGCACTGATCGCCAGATTGACCAGCGAAGCCCTGCAGCGCGCTAACCTGCAGCCAGTGGAAATGCCGTAAAGGGCTGAAGGTGAAGCAGTTCCCCTGACCTGAGCCGCGGCGGGTAACCCCTGTGGGAGCGAGCCTGCTCGCGAAGGACGTTAACGATAACGCGTGCTGCAGAGCAAGCG
>NZ_JBSVWS010000036.1:0-37665 GCF_054071155.1 Pseudomonas sp. SDO5532_S415
TGGAATGCATTTCCCTGTGGGAGCGAGCCTGCTCGCGAAGAGGCCGGGCGCCCCAACACAACTTCCGAGCCGAGACTCGACTTCCGTGGCGTACAAACGCAGAACGCCAACCCGAAGGTTGGCGTTCTGTTCAGTTCAAACGAGGCTTAGCGCGGCACGACTGGCTTGCGCGCGGGCTTGGGCCCCTTGCCTTTGGCCGCATCCTTGCGCTCCTTGGCCGCCTGCTGGTTACGGGCGAATGCCGCCGCCTTGGCCTGTTCACGCTTGTCCCACGGGTTGCCGCCATCGCTGGCACGCGGTGGCAGGCCGGTGTGCTGGGTCAGGATCTTGGTGGTCTTTTCCCCCGCCACTTTATGACTGCCGGCCGGCGTCGAGTTCTTGCGACGGGCACTCTGGTAGCTGTCGGTAGACGGCTGGTGCAGCGGGATCAACTGGTTCTTGCCCGGCCCGATCAGATCGGCGCGGCCCATGCGGGTCAACGCTTCACGTAGCATCGGCCAGCCTTTCGGGTCGTGATAACGCAAGAACGCCTTGTGCAGGCGACGCTGCTCCTCGCTCTTGACGATGGTCACCGCGTCACTCTTGTAGGTGACCTTGCGCAGTGGGTTCTTGCCCGAGTGGTACATCGCGGTCGCGGTGGCCATCGGCGACGGGTAGAACGCCTGCACCTGGTCGGCACGGAAACCGTTGCCCTTGAGCCACAGCGCCAGGTTCATCATGTCTTCATCGGTGGTGCCCGGGTGGGCGGCGATGAAGTACGGGATCAGGTACTGCTCTTTTCCGGCTTCCTTGGAGTACTTCTCGAACATGCGCTTGAACTTGTCATAGCTGCCGATGCCCGGTTTCATCATCTGGTTGAGCGGACCTTCCTCGGTGTGTTCCGGGGCGATCTTCAGGTAACCACCGACGTGGTGGGTCACCAGCTCCTTGACGTACTCCGGCGACTCGACCGCGAGGTCGTAGCGCAGGCCGGAAGCGATCAGGATCTTCTTCACGCCCGGCAAGGCACGGGCACTGCGATACAACTGGATCAGCGACGAGTGGTCGGTGTTCAGGTTCGGGCAGATACCCGGGAACACGCAAGACGGCTTGCGGCACGCGGATTCGATTTCCGGGCTCTTGCAGGCGATACGGTACATGTTCGCGGTCGGGCCGCCGAGGTCAGAGATGACGCCGGTAAAACCCGGGACCTTGTCGCGAATTTCTTCGATTTCGCGAATGATCGACTCTTCGGAGCGGTTCTGGATAATCCGGCCTTCGTGCTCGGTGATCGAGCAGAAGGTGCATCCGCCGAAGCAGCCACGCATGATGTTTACCGAGAAACGGATCATCTCGTAGGCCGGGATTTTCTCCTTGCCATACGCCGGGTGCGGAATGCGCTGATAAGGCATGCCGAACACGTAGTCCATTTCTTCGGTGGTCATCGGAATCGGTGGCGGGTTGAACCAGACATCGACTTCGCCGTGTTTCTGTACCAAGGCACGGGCGTTACCCGGGTTGGTTTCCAGGTGCAACACGCGGTTGGCGTGCGCATACAAAACGGCGTCGCCACGTACTTTCTCGACCGACGGCAGACGGATCACGGTCTTATCGCGGGTCATCTTCGGGCTGGCCAAAATCTGCACGACCTTGGCTTCCTGCGGATCTTCAACCGGCCCCTTCTCCTGCTCGATGGCGCAGGCCTGGGTGTCCTGGGTGTTCACGTACGGGTTGATGATCTTGTCGATCTTGCCCGGGCGGTCGATGCGCGTGGAGTCGACTTCGTACCAGTCTTTTGGCGTGTCGCGACGAATGAACGCGGTGCCGCGCACATCGGTGATGTCTTCGATCTTGTGACCGTAGGACAGACGCTGGGCGACTTCGACAATCGCACGCTCGGCGTTGCCGTAGAGCAGGATGTCGGCGCAGGCGTCGATCAGGATCGAGTTGCGGACCCGGTCCTGCCAGTAATCGTAGTGGGCGATGCGGCGCAGGGAGGCTTCGATGCCGCCGAGCACGATCGGCACGTGCTTGTAGGCTTCCTTGCAGCGCTGGCTGTAAACCAGGCTCGCGCGATCCGGACGTTTACCTGCCAGGCCACCTGGCGTGTAGGCGTCATCGGAACGGATTTTCTTGTCCGCGGTGTAGCGGTTGATCATCGAGTCCATGTTGCCGGCCGCGACACCGAAGAACAGGTTCGGCTCGCCGAGCTTCATGAAATCGTCTTTGGACTGCCAGTTCGGTTGGGCAATGATCCCGACGCGGAAGCCCTGGGACTCCAGCAGCCGGCCGATGATCGCCATGCCGAACGACGGGTGATCGACATAGGCATCACCGGTCACGATGATGATGTCGCAGGAATCCCAGCCAAGCTGATCCATCTCCTCCCTGCTCATCGGCAGGAATGGCGCTGGCCCGAAACATTCGGCCCAGTACTTGGGATAGTCAAATAACGGCTTGGCTGCTTGCATGTCGATAACCGGTGTTGGCTTTCATTGAATTTCGCGGGCGCGGAATATAGCACAAATTTTGACCAATTCCGACGGCTATGGTCGGAAATCGGTGATGCCCGATTCGCGAGCAGGCTCGCTCCCACAGAGGAATGCATTCCAGGGTGGGAGCGAGCCTGCTCGCGAATGGGGCCAGTTCAGGCAACAAAAACCTATTCGTCGTCGTCGAAGTTGTAGCTACCCGGCGCCAGGTTCTCGAATCGGGTGTACTTGCCGATAAACGCCAGTCGGATAAAGCCGATCGGGCCGTTCCGCTGCTTGCCGATGATGATCTCGGCAATACCTTTGTGTTCAGTTTCCGGGTGATACACCTCGTCGCGGTACACGAACATGATCACGTCGGCGTCCTGCTCGATCGCTCCGGATTCCCGCAAGTCGGAGTTCACCGGACGCTTGTTCGGCCGCTGCTCCAGGGAGCGGTTGAGCTGGGACAACGCCACCACCGGGCAGTTAAACTCCTTGGCGAGCGCTTTCAGGGACCGGGAGATTTCGGAAATCTCGTTGGTCCGGTTGTCACCGCTGGAACCCGGAATCTGCATCAGTTGCAGGTAGTCGATCATGATCAGGCCAACGTCCCCGTGCTCACGCACCAGACGTCGGGTACGGGCACGCATTTCCGACGGACTGATGCCGGCGGTATCGTCGATGAACAACTTGCGGTCGTTGAGCAGGTTCACCGCCGACGTGAGGCGCGGCCAATCGTCGTCCTCCAGCTGGCCGGAACGGACCTTGGTCTGGTCGATACGGCCGAGGGACGACAGCATACGCATGATCAGCGATTCGCCTGGCATCTCCAGCGAGTAAACCAGAACGGCCTTCTCGCTGCGCAGCACGGCGTTTTCCACCAGGTTCATCGCAAAGGTGGTCTTACCCATGGACGGACGGCCGGCGACGATGATCAAGTCGGCCGGCTGCAGACCGCTGGTCTTCTCGTCGAGGTCGGTGTAGCCGGTGGACAGGCCGGTGATCGCGTTATCGGTGTTGAACAGGGTGTCGATGCGGTCGATGGCCTTGGTCAGCAGTTCGTTCACACCCACCGGGCCGCCGGTTTTTGGCCGGGCCTCGGCGATCTGGAAGATCTGCCGTTCTGCCTCATCGAGGATCTCTTCAGCCGTGCGACCTTCCGGATTGAAGGCGCTGTCGGCAATCTCGGTACTGATGCCGATCAGTTGGCGCAGGGTCGCGCGCTGGCGGACGATCTGCGCATAGGCCTTGATGTTGGCGACGGACGGCGTGTTTTTCGCCAGCTCGCCAAGGTAACCAAGGCCACCGACCTGCGAAGTCTGACCTTCCTTGTCCAATTGCTCGGCAAGGGTCACGACGTCGATCGGGGAGTTCTGATCGGCCAGCTTGGCGATCGCGCGGAAAATCAGGCGGTGGTCATGTCGATAGAAATCGCCGTCGGAGACTTGATCGAGCACGCGTTCCCAGGCGTTGTTGTCCAGCATCAGACCACCGAGCACAGCCTGTTCGGCTTCGATGGAATGCGGCGGCACCTTCAGCGCGGCGGTTTGCAGATCGTATTGCTCGGGAGCGGAGATTTCGTTCATGGCCACTTGGTTTTTTTAGGAAAAGCAGGGATTGAAAAACGGGTGTTACCAGAAAGACAAAGGGCACGACCTGTAAACAGGATCGTGCCCGATGTTACCGGCAAGCACCCGAGGGTGCCAGCCGACAAGTGCTGCTTAAGCTGCTACCACGACAACGCGTACGGTGGCTTCAACTTCGGCGTGCAGGTGCACGGCCACGTCGAATTCACCTACGTTGCGGATGGTGCCGTTCGGCAGACGAACTTCGCTTTTTGCAACTTCAACGCCAGAGGCGGTCAGTGCATCAGCGATGTCGTGGGTGCCGATCGAACCGAACAGCTTGCCTTCGTCACCAGCGGTGGCAGTGATAGTCACTTCCAGCTCAGCCAGTTGGGCGGCACGGCTTTCAGCCGAAGATTTACGGTCTGCTGCGGCTTTTTCCAGCTCAGCGCGACGCTCTTCGAACGCAGCCAGGTTGGCTGGGGTCGCAGCGGTAGCTTTGCCGTAAGGCAGCAGGTAGTTACGACCGTAACCAGCCTTAACGTTCACTTTGTCACCCAGGTTGCCCAGGTTGGTGACTTTTTCCAGAAGGATCAGTTGCATGTGAAAATCCTCTTAACTTTTAACCTTCACCGTTCGCGTTATCGGGGTCTTTCGACACCAGACGACCGCGAAAATCAATCAGGCTGTCGACGATGGCCAAAACCACCAGCAACGGATAGATCAGCTGCATGAACAGCAACAGCGTCACGTACAACCCCACCAGCCAGAACCTGGCCAGTCGCTTTTGCGCCACCAGCCCGTGAATCAGGGCCAGCCCGGCGAAAACCAGCGGTACACTGCACAACGGCACAAGCATGGACATCTGGACACCGAGATTCGGTGTCACAACCATGCCCGCCAGCAGCAACATCGCGGGACCCAGCGGGATTCGGACGGCGCGAAACTCGCGACCGAAACCACCGGGGTTGTACAACAACGCCTGCCAGTAGCGCCCGACAATCAGGCTCAGCACACTGACGATTTGCAACAAGGCCGCTATCAGGCCGGTCAGGATCGGTGCAATCAGGGACGCGAAACGCGCTTGCTCGTCTACCGACATCTTCTGGTAGACCTCACCGAGTAGCGACGGCATGACTTTGATCAAAGCCTGCGCCAGCATCTCGATCTGGGGACCAAAAGCCGTCCCCAGCACCACTGAAAACACCACTCCCATCGCTATGCTGACCAGCAGCACGCGGTTCCAGGACTCGCTTGCGCGCAGAACCAACGCAAGGCTCGCAGACCCCAGCAGCACCAGAAGCGCCCGTGGGTCGTCGGAGTAAAGCCACCAGATCAACGCCGGCAGCAGTCCAAGAGCAAGAACGCCCAAGGCGTCCTTCAATCCGCGCCGCAGGAGCACAAGGCATCCGGCGGCAGCACCCAACCAATACAACAACGGCAATGCCGCGCATCCAGCCACTACCAGAGTGGCCTGCATACGGCCCCGCATGATGAACTCAGCCAAGGCCCGCATACATTCAATCCTTTGCTACGTGTCGACTGCCCGGTCTCAGCGGCCGTGGCTGTCGGTGTAGGCCAGCAGGGCCAGGAAGCGGGCGCGCTTGATAGCGGTGGCCAGCTGACGCTGATAACGAGCTTTGGTACCGGTGATGCGGCTTGGAACGATTTTGCCGGTCTCGGATACATAAGCTTTCAGAGTGTTGAGATCTTTGTAATCGATCTCTTTCACGTCTTCAGCGGTGAAGCGGCAGAATTTACGACGACGGAAGAAACGTGCCATTTGATAGGCTCCTTAAAAGGTCCGTGGATTACTCGTCAGCGTTATCGCTGTTGTCGCTGTCATCACCCTCAACGCCTTCGGCGTCGGAGTGCTCAGGACGGTCGCGACGCTCACGGCGCTCACTGCGGTTTTCTTCAGCCTTGAGCATCTCGGATTGGCCGGTAACGGCTTCTTCGCGACGGATGACCAGGTTACGGATCACTGCATCGTTGTAGCGGAAGTTGTCTTCCAGCTCGGCCAGGGCCTTGCCAGTGCACTCAACGTTCAGCATCACGTAGTGAGCCTTGTGAACATTGTTGATTGCGTAGGCCAGTTGACGACGGCCCCAATCTTCCAGACGGTGGATTTTGCCGCCGTCTTCTTCGATCAGCTTGGTGTAACGCTCAACCATGCCGCCGACTTGCTCGCTTTGATCCGGGTGGACCAAAAAGATGATTTCGTAATGACGCATGAATGCTCCTTACGGGTTGTAGCCTGCCGCTCAAAAGCGGTCAGACAAGGAGTGAATGACACTTATGGACTTGCGTGGGTAAGGCACATGCGCGCCTGCCGTCACAGCAAGGGGCGCAATTGTAGAGAAGGGGCGTGGGAGGCGCAAGGTAATTGGTGATTATTTGAACAACCGCCAATCTTTGCCTACGCACCAATCATTGTGGGAGCGAGCCTGCTCGCGAAGGGGACATAAACAGTCAACATTGATGCTGAATGTTACTCCGCTTTCGCGAGCAGGCTCGCTCCCACAGGGATTACAACTGGCTTAAGCCTTTTTGGTGGCCGCTTTCGCGCCGCGCTGGCGCAAGGCCTCGAACAGACAAACGCCGGTCGCTACGGAGACGTTGAGACTGCTGACGCTACCCGCCATCGGCAGGCGCACCAGGTAGTCGCACAGATCGCGAGTCAGGCGACGCATGCCGCTGCCTTCTGCCCCCATGATCAGGATGGTCGGGCCGGTCAGGTCCTGGTCATAAAGACTGACTTGCGCCTCGCCCGCCGTACCGACGACCCACAAGCCACGCTGCTTGAGCTTTTCCAGTGTGCGCGCCAGGTTAGTCACGGCGACCAACGGGATCACTTCGGCAGCACCACAAGCCACCTTGCGAACCGTAGGGGTCAGCGTCGCGGACTTGTCCTTCGGCACAATCACCGCCAGCGCACCCGCCGCATCGGCGGATCGCAGGCAGGCACCCAGGTTGTGCGGATCGGTCACGCCGTCGAGCACCAACAGCAGCGGCGCGCCTTCAGTGCGATCGAGCAACTCATCGAGCATCGCTTCGCCCCAGACCTGGCTCGGACTGACGTCCGCGACCACGCCCTGATGCACGCCTTCGACCCAGGCATCCATTTCACGGCGCTCGGCCTGACCGACCTGGACACGATTCTCGTTGGCCAGCTCGATCAGCGTTTGCACGCGCGGATCACTGCGGCCTTCGGCCAGCCAGATCTGCTTGACGCGCTTGGGGTGGTGACGCAGCAACGCTTCTACGGCGTGCACGCCATAGATTTTCTCCAACTGACTCATGGCTTGGCCTTAGGTTTACGCGCCCCACCGCTTTTGGCTGGGGCCGAGCCCGCTTTTGGCGGACCTTTACGATGTTTGCTCGGTTTGGCTGGTTTGCCGCCGGAAGCCTTGTCAGGCGCCGACCGTGAGGTCTTTCCCGCAGACGCCGCTTTACCGCCGCTTTTTGCGTCGGCCAACAGCGCCTTTTTCAATTCACGACTCTTGCGCACTTCAGCGTTTTTCGCCGCCGCATCGCTCGGACGATAAGCTTCGACAGCCTTTTCCTTGGCAGGACGACGACCGGTTTTTGCCGGCGCAGGCTCTGCGGTGGTCTTTGCAGCAGGAGCGGCGGTTTCAGTACCGCGTTTCTTGCGACCGATCGGCGCGCTGATGGTTTTTTCGGCCATCTCGAAGTCGATCTTGCGCTCGTCGAGATCGACGCGCATGACCCGCACTTCAACGGTATCGCCAAGGCGGAAGCTGCGGCCGGTACGTTCACCGGCCAGGCGGTGATGCACAGGGTCGAAATGGTAGTAATCGCCCGGCAGCGCGGTGACGTGCACCAGGCCTTCGACGTAGATATCGGTCAGTTCGACAAACAGACCGAAACCGGTCACCGCCGTGATCACGCCCGGGAACGATTCGCCCACGCGATCCTTCATGAACTCGCACTTGAGCCAGTTCACCACGTCGCGGGTCGCTTCGTCGGCACGGCGTTCGCTCATCGAGCACTGCTCGCCGAGTTGCTCCAGCGCCGCTTCGTCGTACGGGTAGATGCGCGCCTTCGGAATGGTCATCGCACCGGCACGGCGAACGTGCGGGGTGTCCTGCTTCGAATGGATGACGCTGCGAATCGCCCGATGCGTGAGCAAGTCCGGATAGCGGCGGATCGGCGAGGTGAAGTGGGTGTAGGCCTCGTAATTCAGGCCGAAGTGGCCCTGGTTATCGGCGCTGTACACCGCCTGGCTCAACGAGCGCAGCATGACAGTCTGGATCAGGTGGAAATCCGGACGGTCCTTGATACCTGCCAGCAGTGCCTGGTAGTCCTTCGGCGACGGGCCGTCCTTGCCTTTGTGCAGGGACAGGCCGAGTTCGCCGAGGAAGGCACGCAGTTTTTCCAGACGCTCCGGTGGCGGACCGTCGTGAACGCGATACAGCGCAGGAATCTCGTGCTTTTTCAGGAATTCGGCGGTGGCCACGTTGGCCGCCAGCATGCATTCCTCGATCAACTTGTGCGCATCGTTGCGCACGGTCGGCCGGATTTCGGCGATCTTGCGCTCGGAACCGAAGATGATCCGGGTTTCCTGGGTTTCGAAATCGATCGCACCGCGCACATGACGAGCGGCCAGCAACACCTTGTACAGCGCATACAGCTGCTTGAGGTGCGGCACGACATCGGTGTACTCGCCACGCAGCTTGCGCGCTTCGGTGGCTTTCGGCGTTTCGAGCATGGCGCTGACTTTGTTATAGGTCAGGCGCGCATGGGAATGGATCACCGCCTCATAGAAGCAGTAGTCGGTCATTTCGCCGGATTTGGAGATGGTCATCTCGCAAACCATGGCCAGACGATCGACTTGCGGGTTCAGCGAGCACAGACCGTTGGACAGCTGCTCTGGCAGCATCGGGATCACGCGCTCGGGGAAGTACACCGAGTTGCCACGAACCTGAGCCTCGGCATCCAGTGCCGAACCGAGCTTCACGTAGCTGGAAACGTCGGCAATCGCCACGTACAACTTCCAGCCGCCGGAGAACAGGCGCAGCTTGCCCGGCCGGGCTTCGCAGTAGACTGCGTCGTCGAAGTCGCGGGCATCTTCACCGTCGATGGTGACGAACGGTAGATGGCGCAGGTCGATGCGCTTCTCTTTGTCTTTCTCTTCGACTTCCGGCTTGAGCTTGCCGGCTTCCTTGAGCACGGCGTCCGGCCAGACGTGCGGAATGTCGTAGGTCCGCAGGGCGACATCGATTTCCATGCCTGGCGCCATGTAGTTGCCCACGACTTCAACCACGTCGCCTTGCGGCTGGAAGCGTGGCGTCGGCCAGTGAGTGATCTTCACTTCAACGAACTGACCGATCTGGGCATTGGCGTTACGGCCCGGCGTCACCAGCACTTCCTGCTGGATCTTCGGGTTGTCGGCAACCACGAAACCGATACCGCCCTCTTCGAAGTAACGACCGACAATGCTTTCGTGAGCACGGGACACCACTTCGACAATCATGCCTTCGCGGCGACCGCGACGGTCCAGGCCGGAAACACGGGCCAGGGCACGGTCACCGTCGAACACCAGACGCATTTGCGCCGGGCTCATGAACAGGTCGTCACTGCCGTCGTCCGGCACCAGGAAACCGAAACCGTCGCGATGACCGCTGATGCGACCGAGGATCAGGTCAAGCTTGTCCACCGGTGCATAGGTGCCACGACGGGTATAGATGAGTTGAGCATCGCGCTCCATGGCGCGCAGGCGGCGGCGCAGGGCTTCGATCTGGTCTTCTGTGGTCAGACCAAACTCTTCGACCAATTGCTCGCGGTTAGCAGGCGAACCCCGATCAGCAAGATGCTGAAGGATCAGTTCGCGGCTAGGAATGGGGTTTTCATATTTTTCCGCTTCACGAGCGGCCTCGGGATCGAGGGACTGCCAATCGGCCATTAGAGAGTTTTCACCTTGTCTATATGCGGGTTAGTTTGGCATAGGCGTAATGAAACGGGAAATTTCAAGCTAAGACGGCCCATCTAAAGCCCTGTATCGACACCACAACGCTGAATTGCAGACCGCTGGTGAAATTTTTCAGGTTTTTTTGAGACCGGGGGTTTACAGTTAAAAAGACGCTCCGTATAGTGCGCGCCATCGACGACGGACAACGTTGCCGATACTGCCCAGATGGTGAAATTGGTAGACACGCCAGCTTCAGGTGCTGGTGACCTTACGGTCGTGGAAGTTCGAGTCTTCTTCTGGGCACCAATTTCGAGCTTGAGATTAGATCAATTTCAAGGCTCACACAAAACCCGCGAAAGCGGGTTTTTTGCATTCTAAACCCCTGATTTAATAAATTTAAATCAGGGGTTTACAGATAAAAATACTCTCCGTATAGTGCGCCACATCAACAGCGGCAACGCTGAAGATGAATGCCCAGATGGTGAAATTGGTAGACACGCCAGCTTCAGGTGCTGGTGGCCTTACGGCCGTGGAAGTTCGAGTCTTCTTCTGGGCACCAATTCAAATTCAAGGTCACAGCCTTGAATTTCACAGAAACCCGCGAAAGCGGGTTTTTGCGTTTTTGAGGTTTGAAAAGCACCTCTCCCTGTAGGAGCGAGCCCTGCTCGCGATGGATTCACAGACAACGCACTTCTCCAGACACCCCTCGTTTTCGTTCACGCCCATCGCGAGCAGAGCTCGCTCCCACAAAAGCAATCGCACATATCAAAGTCATGCCGGACTCACAAGGCGCATTTGAGAAAGAATATCGTTTATCATTGTTGCAAGATTTTGCAATGCGACAGTGAGGAACCCTGCGAATGATGCTTCGAAATACCCTGCGCCGAGGCCTGACCATCACCCTGCTCGGCCTGGCACTCGCCACTCCCCTCACCCAAGCCGCCGACCCGGTTTCCCTGACACTCTACAACGGCCAGCACAAGGAAGTCGGCGACGCGGTCGCCAAAGCCTTCGAAGCCAAGACCGGCATTCACGTCAACGTACGCAAAGGCAGCAGCAACCAACTCGCCAGCCAGGTCGTCGAAGAAGGCGATCGCTCCCCTGCCGACGTGATCTACACCGAGGAATCGCCCCCACTGAACAAGCTCGGCGAACAAGGCCTGCTGGCCATGGCTGACGACGCCACCCTGGCGGTCCTGCCCAAGGATTACGTCGCCGGCAATGGCACCTGGATTGGCGTGACCGCCCGGGTACGGGTTGTCGCGTTCAACCCGAAGCTGATCGATGAAAAAGACCTGCCGAAATCGGTGATGGAATTCTCCGATCCGAAATGGCAAGGCAAGGTCGGCTTCGTGCCCACCAGTGGCGCCTTCCAGGAACAGGCCGTGGCGATTATCAAGGTGCACGGCATGGACGCGGCCGAAGAATGGCTCACCGGCCTGCGCGCCTTCGGCAAGACCTACAGCAATAACATGGTTGCACTCAAAGCCGTGGAAAACGGCGAAGTCGCCACCGTACTGGTCAACAACTACTACTGGTTCGCCCTTCAGCGGGAAAAAGGCCAGCTCGACTCGAAGCTGCATTACTTCACCGGCGGCGACGTCGGCGGGCTGATCACGGTTTCCAGTGCGGCCGTGCTGAAATCCAGCAAGCACCCCAAAGAAGCCCAGCAACTGCTCGCCTACATGGCCAGCGAAGAAGGCCAGCGAGTGATCACCCAGACCACCGCCGAATACCCACTGCACAAAGGCATGGAGTCGGATCGCGGTCTCAAGCCATTCAGCGAGCTGCAAGCACCGAACGTCACGCCAGCCGACCTCGGCAATGCTGAAGAAGCCCTGGACCTGGAACGTGATGTTGGCCTGAACTGATGAGCACAACGCTATCCGCCGCTGGGCACCGCAGCTACGTGCCGCGACGCAAGCGGCCGTCGATCTGGCTGCTGCTGCCGGTTTTGCTGCTGGTGGTGCTCAGCCTGCTGCCACTGGTCTATGTCGGGCTCAAGGCCTGGCAAGCCGGCTGGGCCGAAGCCGTGCATCTGTTGTGGCGGCCCTACGTGTTCGGCCTGTTGCGCAACACCCTGGCATTGATGGTCGGCGTTACGCTGGCCTGCGGTGTGATCGGTCTGTCGCTGGCGTGGCTGCTGGAACGCAGCAATCTGCCAGGACGGCGGTTGTGGGGCGTGATCCTGTGCTTGCCGTTCGCCGTCCCCGCGTTTGTCAGCAGCTTCACCTGGGTATCCCTCAGCGCACACTTCGAAGGACTTGGCGGGGCGATCCTGGTCATGACCCTTTCCAAATACCCGCTGATCTTCTTGCCGGTTGCAGCGACCTTGCGCAACCTTGACCCCTCGCTGGAAGAGTCCGCGCGAACACTGGGACACAATCGCTGGGGCGTGTTCTTCAAGATCACCCTGCCCCTGCTCTGGCCATCGCTGATTGCCGGCTCTTTGCTGATCGCACTGCACATGCTGGTTGAGTTCGGCGCACTGTCGATCATCGGCCTGCAAACCTTCACCACCGCGATCTATCAACAGTTCGAACTGGAGTTCAGCAACGCCAACGCGGCGATGCTTTCAGCGGTGCTGCTGATGCTGTGCCTGATGCTGCTATGGCTGGAGCTTCGCGTTCGCGGCAAGGGTCGACACGTGCGCACCGGCCAGGGCGCGGCGCGACAGGCGGAGCAAGTGCGGCTGGGGCCATGGGCGATTGCCGGGCAACTGTACTGCCTGTTGCTGGCGATCGTCGGCAGTGGTATTCCGCTGGGCATGCTGGTTTACTGGCTGGCTGTGGGATCATCGGCCGCTTTCCCGGTTGCCGCCATCAGCGAGGCGCTGCTGTCGTCCCTGGCACTGTCGATGGGTGGCGCGGCGTTCTGCCTGGTGCTTGCGGTGCCGGTGGGCCTGTTGGTGGTGCGCTACAAAGGCCAACTGGCAATCTGGGCCGAACGCTTGCCGTATCTGCTGCACGCACTGCCAGGCCTGGTGATCGCCCTGACCCTGGTGTATTTCGCCTTGCACTACCTACCGATGCTGTACCAGACGTCGATGTTGCTGTTGATCGCTTATGCACTGCTGTTTCTGCCCCTGGCCCAGGCACCGATCCGCACAGCGCTGAACAAGGCTGCACCGCAACTGGAAGAGGCTGCACGAACACTGGGCGCATCGTCGTTCACCGCGTTTTGCCGGGTGACACTGCCGATCATCTTCCCGGCACTGGGAGCGGCGTTTGCGCTGGTGTTTCTGGATGCAATGAAGGAACTGACGGCGACCCTGCTGTTGAGTCCGACGGGGCTCAACACCTTGGCGACGGAGGTTTGGGCGCATACCGCGAACGTGGAGTTTGCGGCGGCGGCGCCTTATGCGGCGTTGTTGATCCTGGTATCAGGGTTGCCGGTCTATCTGTTAACGACGCGGATGTATCTGAGCCGCTGAAAGCGCTTTCGCGAGCAGGCTCGCTCCCACAGGAGAACGCGTTCCAATGTGGGAGCGAGCCTGCTCAACCAAAGAATAACTTAAGCCCTGAACTGCCCCAGGCTCGCCTTCAACTGCGCCGCCAGGCCATCCAGCACCTTGCCGCTGGCCGTGGTTTCCACCACGGCTTGCGCCGCTTTCTCGGCCTGCGCATGGATAGTCTCGACCCGTCCACGCACCGCCTGTGCACCCTGCGCCTGATGCGCCGCGGCCTGAGTCGCCAGGCCAATCGCCGCGTGCACCTGTTCTACCGATGCCTGTACCGATTGCTGCAACCGCGCACTGTCACGCAACACCAGCAAACCCTCGTTGGCTTGACGCCCCGCCTGCCCGATCGCCGCCACTGCTTCGCGTGCACCTTGCTGCAACGCCACGATGTGCGCCTGGATATCGCCAGTGGAGCTTTGAGTCTTGCTCGCCAGCGCCCGCACCTCATCGGCCACCACGGCAAACCCGCGCCCGGTCTCACCGGCTCGCGCCGCCTCGATGGCCGCGTTCAAGGCCAGCAAGTTGGTTTGCTCGGCGATCCCGTGAATCACCGTCAGCACCACTTCAATCTGCTCACTCTGCTGCGCCAGGCGCTCGATCACTTGTGCGCCGGTATCGACCTGCCCGGCCAACGCCTCGATCAGGCTGCCGACTTTCGCCGAGGTCCGGGTGTTTTCATCGGTGGCCTGACGAATATCCACCACCTGCTTCAATGCCGCCTGCATGGCATGGCTTTCAGACTGAGCCTCATCCGCCATCTGCGACAGCGCACGCAGGCTCTCGGCCACCTCGTCGCGCTGCATGCCCGCCGCCGCGTCGGCTCCTGCGTTGCGCAAGGTCATGGCACCGATTTCCACCCCGGTGCGCTGAGCTACATCACCCGCCTCACGCACGATCGGCTGCAACTTATCCACAAAGCGATTGACCGCCGAAGCCATGTCGCCGATTTCGTCCTTGCTGTTGATCTTCACGCGCTTGGTCAAATCACCTTCGCCGGCCGCCAGGTCATCCATGGCGCTAATCAGCATTTTCAAGCGATTGACCACTCGACGGCCCAGCACCACTGCCAGCAATAGCAGCACGCCAGCACCCACTACCGCCAGACCCACGCCAATGCGCCAGCGCAAGGTCGCCGCGGCTTCCTGCACGGTACTGGTGGTGTTGGCTTTCATTTCTGAGGCTGTGGATTGCGCCGACTGCAGCCGTGCACGCATGGCTGTCGCGCTGTCGGCCGCCGCGCCTTTTAGGCTGTCGCCCACCAGTTGATCACTGCTGGCGATCAGGGCCGAGAAGCGCTTGTCGAGGGCCGCCAGGTCGGTTTCCACCGAGGCGGTAGAAACCCCCATCAAGACCTTGCCGATTTCCACGCCATTGGGATTGATCGAGGCTTCAAGGTAGTAGACCGACGGATCGTTCTTCCCTGCATCCAACAGCTTGTCCAGCGCGCGTTCGCCCTGGCCTTTTTCCAGCAGCGCCTTGTTGATCGGGTTCTCCCGGTTGAGATAGCGCGTCAGGTGCTGGCCCGTTGCGTCGTCGTAGACCACGAACAACACGTTGGGATTGCGCTGCGCCCGACGAGCGAACTCGGAGAGGGTTGGAACATCGCTGTCCCACATGGCGCGGGGTGCGACCGAAGCCAGAAGCTGCGCCATATCATTGGCGGAGTCCTTCAGGTCTTTTTCCAGGGTCGCACGCAGTTGCGCCTGTTCTTCCTTCAACCGCGAAGACAAACCGGCTGTAAGACGCTGACGCGTGCTGGCGGAGAGACTGTCGAGGCTGGACGTGACTTCACGCCCTGCCTGCTCGAGTTCGCCGGAAAGTTTTTGACTGTCAGCTCCCAGGCGCACGCCAAGATCGGCTTCCAGCGCGGTCACCGTGCTCCGGGTCAGAGCAACAGCCACCAGCACCTGTACCAAAAGGGCGATACCGAGAGTAACGAACACAGGCCGCAAGAGACGGCTTTGTAACAGTGAGAGAACGGCCGACACTGGAAATCCCTCTGCATGAGCGCCATCAAATTGATGGCTCGCCAGAAGCAATTCTTACAGCAAAGGTCATGCCGTCCTACAGGCATATACGACAAAGGGCCCAATCAAGGGCCCTTTGTTTTTTACATCAACGACTTATCAAGCGAACGGATGACGCAGAACGATGGTTTCGTTGCGGTCCGGGCCCGTCGAAATAATGTCGATCGGCGCACCGACCAACTCTTCGACGCGTTTGATGTAGTTGCGTGCAGCTTGCGGCAGCTCTTCCAGCGTCTTGGCACCGAGGGTGGATTCTTTCCAGCCCGGCATCTCTTCGTACACCGGCTCCAGGCCGATGTAGCTGTCGGCGTCGGTCGGCGCGTCGATCACTGCACCATCCTGGTTCTTGTAGCCGACACAGATGTTGATGGTTTCCAGGCCGTCCAGTACGTCCAGCTTGGTCAGGCACAGGCCCGAGATGCTGTTGACGTCGATGGCGCGACGCAGGATGACGGCATCGAACCAGCCGCAACGACGGGCACGGCCGGTGGTTGCACCGAACTCGTGGCCACGCTTGGCCAGGAACGCGCCAACGTCGTCGAACAGCTCAGTCGGGAACGGGCCCGAGCCGACGCGAGTGGTGTAAGCCTTGGTGATGCCGAGGATGTAATCCAGGAACATCGGGCCGACACCCGAACCGGTAGCGATACCGCCCGCGGTGGTGTTGGAGCTGGTGACGTATGGGTAGGTACCGTGGTCGATGTCCAGCAGGGAGCCCTGGGCGCCTTCGAACATGATGTCCTTGCCGGCACGACGCAGCTGGTGCAGTTCGGCGGTGACGTCGAGCATCATCGGCTTGAGCAGCTCGGCGTACTCCATGCACTCGTCCAGAGTCTTCTGGAAGTCGATTGCAGGCTCTTTGTAATAATTAACCAGTACGAAGTTGTGGTAGTCCAGCAACTCGCCCAGCTTGGCGGCGAAACGCTCACGATGGAACAGGTCACCGATGCGCAGGCCGCGACGCGCAACCTTGTCTTCGTAGGCCGGGCCGATGCCACGACCGGTGGTGCCGATCTTCAGCTCGCCACGGGCCTTTTCACGGGCCTGGTCCAGTGCAACGTGGTAGGACAGGATCAGCGGGCAGGAAGGGCTGATGCGCAGGCGCTCGCGCACCGGCACGCCTTTCTCTTCCAGCTTGTTGATTTCCCGCAGCAGGGCATCAGGTGCTACCACCACGCCGTTACCGATCAGGCACTGCACGCCTTCGCGCAGCACGCCCGACGGGATCAGGTGCAAGACGGTTTTTTCACCGTCAATCACCAGCGTGTGGCCAGCGTTGTGGCCCCCCTGGTAGCGCACTACGGCGGCAGCATGTTCGGTCAGCAGATCAACGATCTTGCCTTTGCCCTCATCACCCCATTGGGTGCCCAGGACTACGACATTCTTACCCATAACACTTGTCCTCATTCGCGCAAACTTGGTGCCGGCGGTGGCCGGCAGGAAAACTCAAGAAGCCAGTGGCGATACTTGCCAAAGCCCGTTCTGCTGAATCAATTGCCGGTCGCAGTCCGCTTCACGGGCGGCGGCCAAAGGTTGTCCAGGCAAGGCCTGAACGACACGCTGACCCTCACTGCGCAACTGGCAAACCTGCTGCCAGAGTGCCGCATCCGTACTGTCAGGCATCCAGATACCGCCAGACGGTAGCTCGATCTCAGCACGCCCCAGGGTCACCAGGGTTTTCAAATCGGTAGAGAAACCGGTTGCCGGACGGGCGCGACCGAAATCGGCGCCGATGTCGTCGTAACGACCGCCCTGGGCAATGGACTGACCAACACCCGGCACGAACGCGGCGAACACTACACCGGTGTGATAGTGGTAACCGCGCAACTCACCCAGGTCGAAGTACAACGGCAGCTCCGGGAAACGCACGGACAAACGCTCGGCAATCGCCAGCAGATCGTCCAGCGCCGCCAGAACCGGGGCCGGGGCCTTGGCCAGACGCTCGCGGGCAGCCACCAGCACTTCACGACCGCCACACAGATCGACCAGTGCCTGCAGCATGGCCGACAGATCGGCCGGCAAGCCTTCGGTCAAGGTAATGACCTCGTCGATGGCTTTACGTTGCAACGCATCGAACAACTGTTGCTCGACTTCACCGGACAAGCCGGCAGCGCGGGCCAGCCCGCGATAGATACCCACATGCCCCAGGTCCATGTGCACGTCCGGCACATCGGCCAGTTGCAGCATGGCCAACATCAGACTGATGACTTCAACGTCACTGCTCGGGCTGGCATCGCCGTACAACTCGGCGCCCAACTGGATCGGGCTGCGCGAGGACGACAAGGCGCGCGGCTGCGCATGCAGCACGCTGCCGGCATAGCACAGACGGTTCGGGCCTTCGCGACGCAGGGTATGCGCATCGATACGCGCCACCTGCGGCGTGATGTCCGCGCGGAAACCCATCTGCCGGCCCGACTGCGGGTCGATGACCTTGAAGGTACGCAGATCCAGGTCCTGGCCCGCACCGGTCAGCAGGGATTCCAGGTACTCGATATGGGGAGTCACGACAAACTCGTAACCCCAGCTCTGGAACAGATCCAACACCTGACGACGCGCGACTTCTATGCGCGCCGCTTCCGGTGGCAGTACTTCTTCGATGCCATCTGGCAGCAGCCAGCGGTCTACCGTTGCCATTACGCCATTCCCCTATGATCCGGGCGGCAAGCCTTTGGGCGAGCCTTGAGTGAAGCAGAAAACGCTCGGCTCAGCACAAACCACGCGCATGAGCGACGAAGCGAAAAGCCTGAAATGGGCTTCGCCAAGCACTTTCCTCGTAAAACCTGTCGAGCTTGTCAGCTCAGGCACCTGCACAAAAACAGCAATCAAACGTGCAGACGCAAAAAAGCCGGGAATTTCCCGGCTGCCGCATCATACACACGTTTTCCCAAAGGATCACCCCGCCAGAGGTTTTAGCCGCCCGGCGGGATGATTCAGGTCAACGCCGTATCAAGGCTTGGCTTTTTCCAGGTAGTGGAAGAAGTCACTGCTTGGGTCGAGGACCATGACGTCGGATTTGTTCGCGAAGCTTTCACGGTAGGCACGCAGGCTACGGTAGAACGCGTAGAACTCCTGATCCTGACCGTAGGCCTTGGAGTAGATCGCAGCGGCCTGGGCATCGCCGTCACCGCGAATCTCTTCGGACTCACGGTAGGCTTCAGCCAGCAGCACGCGGCGTTGACGATCGGCGTCAGCACGGATGCCTTCAGCCAGTTCGTTACCCTTGGCGCGGTGCTCGCGAGCTTCACGCTCACGCTCGGTGCTCATACGCTCGAACACACTGCGGTTCACTTCTTTTGGCAGGTCGATGGTCTTGACCCGGACATCGACGACTTCAATGCCCAACTCTTTTTCAGCCATCTTGTTCAGCGAAGCCGTGATATCCGCCATCAGCGCATCACGCTCACCCGACACCACTTCGTGCAGGGTGCGCTTACCGAACTGGTCACGCAGGCCCGATTCCAGACGGCGCGACAGACGCTCGTCGGCAATCTGCTTGAGGCCGGAAGTCGCGGTGTAGAAACGCTCGGCGTCCTTCACGCGCCACTTGGCGTAGGCATCAACCATCACGGCTTTCTTTTCCAGCGTCAGGAAGCGTTGAGTCGGTGCATCCAGCGTCATCAGGCGTGCGTCGAATTTGCGCACCTGGTTAACGTAAGGCACCTTCACATGCAGGCCTGGCTGAACATCGGTCTGAACCACGCGACCGAACTGCAGCAACACCGCACGCTCGGTCTGAGCCACGATGTAGAAGCAGTTCCAGGCAGCGATCGCCACGACGACGCCGACAATAAGGGCGATCAGCGATTTATTGCTCATCAGCGACTCTCCCTGGTACGTGCTTGCTGTTGCTGCAGATCAGCTGCTGCACGCGCATTCGCTTCATTGCTGGTGGCGGCTGCACTGCTCACCGGAGTGCTGGTGCTGCGACCACTATCGACCATTTTGTCCAGTGGCAGGTACAGCAGGTTGTTCTGGCCATTCTTGTTACCGGTCACGAGAACCTTGCTGGTGTTGCTGAAGACTTCCTGCATGGTGTCCAGGTACAGACGCTGGCGGGTGACTTCAGGCGCCTTGCGATACTCGGCGACCAGTTTGGTAAAGCGATCAGCCTCACCCTTGGCACGCGAGACGGTTTCGTCACGATAGCCATTGGCATCTTCGAGAATACGCTGGGCCTGACCACGAGCTTCCGGCACGACGCCGTTGGCGTAGGTTTCAGCCTGGTTGCGCGAACGCTGCTCGTCTTCACGGGCACGGATCACGTCATCGAAGGCTTCCTGCACTTCACGCGGTGCCGCTGCGCTCTGTACGTTGACCTGGGTAACGGTGATGCCGGTGCGATAGGTATCCATGAAGCGCTGCAGGCGCTCCTTGATTTCGCTGGCCATCAATTCACGACCTTCGGTCAGTACCTGGTCCATCGCGGTGGAACCCACCACATGGCGCAAGGCGCTGTCCGTCGCGTGTTGCAGGCTGATTTCCGGCTGATCGACGCTCAGCACGAAGTCCTGCAGGTTGCTGATCTTGTACTGCACGGTCAGCGGCACTTCGACGATGTTTTCGTCTTCAGTCAGCATTTGACCCTGCTTGGTGTACGCACGCTCACGCGTGACGTTTTCCATGTACTTCTTGTCGATCGGCGGGAAATAAATGTTCAGACCCGGGCCGACGGTTTCGTAGTACTTGCCGAAGCGCAGCACCACGGCCTGCTCCTGCTCGTCGACTACATAGACCGCGCTGTACAGCCATACGGCCGCCAACACGACCAGGCCGATGCCGAGCAGACCGCCGAAGCCGCCGCTCTTGCCCGGACCACCACCGTCATCACCACGTTTCTTACCACCACCGAACAACCCGTTCAGGCTTTCCTGCAGCTTTCGGAAGGCCTCGTCGAGATCTGGCGGCCCCTTGCGATCGCCGTTATTACGGCGCTTGCCACCCCAAGGATCCTGATTATTCGAGTTGCCACCCGGCTCATTCCAAGCCATAGCGCTCTCCATCTGATAAAGCAAAGACGCACCCACGGCGCGCCGACCAATGCTACAGAATGCCTGTCACCACGGCACAACCGCTTTCTCAGGCTTTTATTGCAAAGTGTGTTGCTCGATGAACTCCAGCGGCTGCAAACCTTCGCGGCTCACCAGCCGATTCAATTCGGCCCGTGGCAAACGAACGGCCAGCAAGCTGAGACCTTCTTCGTCATGTTCTTCTTTCTGTACCGCACCGAGTTCGAAAAACTGCGCACGCAGTCGAGCAAATCGTTGCGGCAAGCGCAAGGTGCCAACAAACAAATCATCGCCGAGCAGCTCGGCCACGGCCTGCTTGAGCAAACCCAGACCCGTACCGTCCTTGGCCGACAACCAGACCCGTTGCGGCTTGCCATCGGCATCGCGCTGGATCTGCGGCTCAACACCCTCGAGCAAATCGAGTTTGTTGTATACCTCCAGGATCGGCAAGTCCTGGGCCCCGATCTCACCCAACACCACCATGACCTGCTCAATCTGGGCCATGCGCTCGGGCTCATGGGAGTCGATCACGTGCAGCAACAGGTCGGAGTTGCTCGACTCTTCGAGCGTAGCCCGAAATGCCTCGACCAGTTTGTGCGGCAAGTGACGAATGAAACCCACGGTGTCTGCCAGCACGATCGGCCCGAGATCGTCGAGCTCGAGTCGGCGCAGGGTCGGGTCGAGGGTAGCGAACAACTGGTCGGCGGCGAACACATCGGACTCGGTGACCGAGTTGAACAGCGTCGATTTGCCGGCGTTGGTATAGCCCACCAGTGAAACCGTCGGAATGTCAGCGCGCTTGCGGCCACGACGCGACTGCTCGCGCTGGCTGCGGACCTTTTCCAGGCGCCCCTTGATCTGCCGCAGGCGAACCCGCAACAGACGCCGGTCGGTTTCCAGCTGGGTTTCACCCGGACCGCGCAGACCGATACCGCCCTTCTGCCGCTCAAGGTGAGTCCAGCCACGAACCAGACGCGTGCTCATGTGCTCAAGCTGAGCCAGTTCGACCTGGAGCTTGCCTTCATGGGTACGGGCGCGTTGGGCGAAGATATCGAGAATCAGACCCGTGCGGTCGATCACGCGACACTCGAATATCCGTTCGAGGTTACGTTCCTGACTGGGCGTGAGGATGTGATTGAAAATCACCAGATCTACCTGTTCGGCTTTGACCAGGTCGCGCAATTCCTCGACCTTGCCGCTGCCAATCAGGTATTTGGCGGTTGGCCGATTACGCGGCACGTTGAAAAACGCGACGGTCTCGGCGCCAGCCGACATTGCCAACTCCTGAAACTCCTGCGGATCTTCGCGCGCCTCAGGGTCCTGACCATCCAAGTGAACGAGAATGGCTCGCTCACCACCACCGTGGCGCTCAAAGAACAAAGGAGACTCCTATCAGGCGTTACCTGGCTCAGCATCACCTGCTTCGGATTCGGTTGCGCTAGGCAGACGAATTGGACGAACCGGCACTACTGTAGAGATAGCGTGTTTGTAGACCATTTGGCTGACGGTGTTTTTCAGCAGGATAACGAACTGGTCGAAAGACTCGATCGTGCCTTGCAGCTTGATACCGTTGACCAGGTAGATGGACACCCCAACTTTCTCTTTACGTAAAGTATTCAAGTAAGGGTCTTGTAGCGAATGCCCTTTTGACATGTGCCGCACTCCTTTAAGGATTCAATATAAAAAATAGGTAAACAGATGGCTTGTGGCCGTCACACCCCCAAGGATAGACGGCAATTGCAAGGACTCAGCTCAATATGGAGATGGTCCCCAGGTATTTCAAGGCGCGCGGCAGATTGTCGCAATCCAGGCTGTCCAGCCAGTGTAAATCAGCCCAACTGCGCAGCCAGGTGAACTGGCGCTTTGCCAATTGGCGCGTGGCGATGATTCCACGCTCCTGCATCTCGGCTGACGTCAGCTTGCCATCCAGGTAGTCCCAGACTTGTCGGTAGCCTACCGCACGTATAGACGGCAACCCGGCATGCAGGTCACTTCGCTTACGCAGGGCTACGACCTCGTCGATGAATCCCTGTTCCAACATTAAAGTGAATCTTTGTTTAATTCGCTCATGCAGTACCTGACGATTTGCCGGAGCAATCGCCAAGTTCGCGACAGTATAGGGCAATTGTTGCCGTCCCGAAGCGGCTGCTTCAGTACTTTGCGCAGATTGTTGCAGGCGTAGCGCGGTCATGCTCTGACCGCTGACGCGATAAACTTCCAGTGCTCGACTGAGCCGCTGCGGATCGTTCGGATGAATGCGCGCCGCGGAAACCGGATCGATCACCGCCAATTGTTCGTGCAAGGCTTGCCAGCCAAGGCGTGCAGCCTCTTCCTCGATTTGCGCGCGCACGTCCGGATCGGCAGCCGGCATATCGGCCAGTCCTTCGAGCAAAGCCTTGTAGTAGAGCATTGTACCGCCTACCAGCAGCGGAATTTTTCCGCGCGAGGTGATATCGGCCATGGCTTCAAGGGCGTCACGACGAAAATCCGCGGCCGAATAGCTCTCGGCCGGATCGAGAATGTCGATCAAACGGTGCGGAAACTGCGCCAGAAGCTCCTTCGACGGCTTGGCGGTGCCGATGTCCATGCCACGGTAGACCAGTGCCGAATCAACGCTGATCAGTTCGCAGGGCAGGACCTTGGTGAGTTCGATGGCCAGGTCGGTCTTGCCGGCGGCGGTCGGTCCCATCAGGAAAATGGCAGGTGGGAGCTGGCTCATCAACGACCGCGCAAAAACAGTTTGTCCAGATCGTCCAGGCCCAGTTGGGTCCAGGTCGGTCGGCCATGGTTGCATTGCCCGCTGCGCTCGGTGTTTTCCATGTCACGCAGCAGACCGTTCATTTCCGGCAAGGCCAGGCGCCGGTTGGCCCGGATCGCGCCGTGACAGGCCATGGTGCCGAGCAGTTCGTTCAGGTGTGCCTGAATCCGGTCGCTGGTGCCGTACTCCATCAGGTCGGCCAGCACATCGCCGACCAGCCGATTGGCTTCGGCCTGTTTGAGCAGTGCCGGAATCTGCCGGATGGCCAGGGTTTCCGGACCCAGGCGCTGTAATTCGAAGCCCAGTCGCTGGAACCAGGCGACGTGCTCTTCAGCGCAATCGGCTTCACGCTGGCTGACCGCCAGGGATTCTGGCACCAGCAGTGGCTGACCACTCAAGCCTTCGCTGGCCATGGCGACTTTCAGGCGTTCGTACATGATCCGCTCATGTGCGGCGTGCATGTCCACCAGCACCAGCCCCTGGGCGTTTTCCGAAAGAATGTAGATACCCTTGAGCTGCGCCAGCGCATAACCCAGCGGCGGGATGTCACCCTGCCCGGCTGGCAATGCGACCGCATTGGCCTCGGGCAGCGGCGCGAAGAACTCGCGATAGGCGGCCTGGGCTTCGGCGGCAGGCACAGCGGACTGAGGACGCGGCGTGTATTGATACTGGTAACCGGCCCCTGAGCCCGATCCGGCTGGCGCATTGAACGACGGTTGCGCTTGAGGCTGCTCCAGCAACGCATTGGCTGCCAGACGCATTTCACCCTGCGGACCGAACTCACCGGCATCCAGCCCGGTAGGCCGGACAATCGCTGTCGCAAGCGGCGCCGCCAACTGGTCTTCCGGCCGCACATCACCCAAGGCGCGGTGCAAGGTGCCATAGAGGAAATCGTGGACCATGCGCCCGTCACGGAAACGAACTTCGTGTTTGGTCGGGTGTACGTTGACGTCAACGCCCGCCGGATCGACTTCGAAAAACAGCACAAACGTCGGGTGCCGGCCGTTGAACAGTACATCGCGATAAGCCTGGCGCACCGCGTGGGCCACCAGCTTGTCGCGCACCGCACGGCCGTTGACGAAGAAATACTGCAAATCCGCCTGGCTGCGGTTGAACGTCGGCAATCCGACCCAACCCCACAGGTGCAGCCCGTTGCGTTCGATCTCGATCGGCAGCGCCTGCTCCAGGAAACCGGGACCGCAAATCGCCGCGACTCGCCGGGCACGGGCCGCATCATCGTGGGCTTCGTGCAGGCTGAGGATGGTCTTGCCGTTGTGGCGCAGATGGAACGCCACGTCGAAACGCGCCAGGGCCAGACGCTTGATCACTTCTTGCAGATGATCGAATTCGGTTTTTTCAGTCTTGAGAAACTTGCGTCGCGCCGGTGTGTTAAAGAACAGGTCGCGAACTTCGACAGAGGTGCCTACCGGATGTGCTGCCGGCTGTACGCGGGGCGCCATGTCACGGCCTTCGGTCTCGACCTGCCAGGCCTGATCGGCATCGCGGGTGCGGGACGTCAGGGTCAGGCGCGCCACGGAACTGATCGAAGCCAGTGCCTCACCGCGAAAGCCCAGGCTCATGACCTGTTCCAGGTCTTCGAGATTGCGGATTTTACTGGTGGCGTGTCGCGCCAGGGCCAGCGGCAGGTCATCGGCGGAAATGCCGCTACCATCGTCGCGCACCCGCAGCAACTTGACGCCGCCCTGCTCCACATCGACATCGATGCGTTTGGCGCCGGAGTCGAGGCTGTTTTCCAGCAACTCCTTGATCACCGAAGCCGGGCGTTCTACCACCTCGCCGGCGGCAATCTGGTTTGCCAGCCGAGGACTGAGCAGCTCGATGCGGGCAGCGTTGGTCAGCACCTGGTTCATTCTTTGGCCGCCAATTCAGTGCCAGGTATGGTCAAGTGCTGACCGACCTTGAGTTCGTCACTCGCCAGGTTGTTGGCGCTACGCAGCGCGGCCGGCGACACCTGATAACGCACGGCGATCATCGCCAGCGTCTCACCCGGATTTACCCGGTGGTCACGCGGGCCTTGGGCGATTTTCCCGGAATCACGCAGCCAGGCGATGTAAGTGCCCGGTGGCGGATTTTGCTGGAAGAATTGACGCACACCGCTGCTGATCGAGCGGGCCAGCGCCTGCTGGTGGCTCGACGCGGCAAGTTTCGAGGCTTCGTTGGCGTTGGAGATGAATCCGGTTTCCACCAGGATCGATGGAATATCCGGCGACTTCAGCACCATGAACCCGGCCTGTTCAACCCGCTGCTTGTGCAGCGGCGTGACCCGGCCAATGTTGCTCAATACTTTCTGACCGACGTTCAGACTGGAGGTCAGGGACGCGGTCATCGACAGATCGAGCAGCACGCCGGCGAGCATGCGGTCCTTGTCGTCGAGACTGACGTTACCGGCACCACCGATCAGGTCGGAACGGTTTTCACTGTCGGCCAGCCAGCGCGCGGTCTCCGAGGTGGCACCGCGATCAGACAGGGCGAACACGGAAGCACCGAACGCGGCGGTCGAAGGCGCGGCGTCGGCGTGGATCGAGACGAACAGGTCGGCGCCCTTCTTGCGGGCGATTTCGGTACGCCCGCGCAACGGAATGAAGTAGTCGCCGGTGCGGGTCAACTCGGCACGGAAACCTTTGATGCCGTTGACCTGGCGCTGCAATTCGCGGGCAATCTGCAGCACCACGTCTTTTTCGCGCTGACCGCGCGAGCCGGAGGCGCCCGGGTCTTCGCCACCGTGACCGGCATCGATCACCACAATGATGTCGCGTTTACCCGCCGGGGCCGGAGGCAGTTTGATAGCAGGCTCCGTCGGCGTGACCGGTACGGCTGGCACCGTGGCCACCGACGGCGTCGGCGCAGGCGGCGGCGCGGCATCGGCCGGGTTATCGAACAGATCGACCACCAGTCGGTTGCCGTACTGGGCGTTGGGGGCCAGGGAGAAGCTTTTCGGGGTGACGGCCTTTTTCAGGTCGATGACCACCCGCAAGTCAGTCGGCGTGCGTTGGGCCGAGCGCATGGCGGTGATCGGGGTATTGGCGCTGTTGACGTTCAGCGGCGCACCCAAGGACGCGCCATTGATGTCGATGACCAGACGATCGGGGGCCGTCAGGGTAAAGACGCTGTGCTGCACAGGGCCGGTCAGGTCAAACACCAGCCGTGTGTTGTCCGGCGCCCGCCACAGGCGAACACTGTTGACCTTCGTCTCGGCCACAGCGTCGACGGTCACCGCCAAAAACAATACCCCTACGGCAGCAACCAACGCGCGAAAGCGCATACCTAACCCCATCATTTATTTGGATTCCAATGCCAAAGCGGCACACCACGACTCGCCACGCGAGCCCTGGGACAAAATTTTCAGCGAACGCCCGCTGTCTTGCGGGCTAATGGTAATGGTCAGGTCGGGCTTTGGCAAAAAGCCTGCACCTTTATCGGGCCATTCGATCAGACACAAAGCGTCGTCTTCGAAATAGTCGCGGATACCGAGAAATTCCAGCTCTTCCGGATCGACCAGGCGATACAGGTCAAAGTGGAAGGCGCGGATATCGCCAATCTCGTAGGGCTCGACCAGGGTGAAGGTCGGGCTCTTTACCGCCCCGACGTGCCCCAGCCCCCGGATGATGCCCCGGGACAACGTGGTTTTGCCCATCCCCAGGTTGCCTTCGAGAAAGATCAGGCCGTGCCCTTTAGTGGTTTGGGCGATGCGTGCGCCAAACGCGGTCATCGCCTCTTCATCAGCCAGGTACAGGGTTACTTCAGACACGGTGCTTGCTCCTCCAACAACTGACGAATGGCTGGAATCAGATCACTGGCCGCCAGCCCGCGGCCCAATTTACCTTGCTGTTCACCGGCATTGGCGTGCAGCCAGACGGCAAGGCAGGCGGCGTCGAACGCATCCATGCCCTGGGCCAGCAGGGCGCCGACCAGACCGGCCAGCACATCGCCCAAACCGGCGGTGGCCATCGCCGGATGGCCCTGATGACACACCGCCAACCGCCCGTCGGGACTGGCGATCAGGCTGCCGGCCCCCTTGAGCACCACGACCGCTGTATATTTTTTGCTCAAGGCACGCACCGCCGCAGGGCGATCAGCCTGAACCTCAGCAGTACTCATGCCCAGCAACCGCGCCGCTTCGCCCGGATGCGGCGTGATCACACAATCCTTGGGCAAGTTCACACGTTCCTGCGCCAGCATGTTCAGCGCATCGGCGTCCCAGACTTGCGGCAGTGGTGCATTGGCGGCGGCGGACAACAAACTGTGCCCCCAGGCAGCCTGACCCAATCCGGGACCGACAACCAACACGGAAACCTTTTGCAGCAATTCCATCAACTGATTGGCCGACGAAGTACCCAACACCATCACCTCGGGAATTCGGGCCAAAGCGGCGGGCACATGTTCGCTGCGGGTCGCCACCGACACCATGCCGGCACCACTGCGTAGCGCACTTTGCGCACTGAGCAGGATCGCCCCGCCCAGACCGCGATCGCCACCGATCAGCAGCACATGACCCAATTTGCCCTTATGGGAGGTGGGCGCGCGACTGGCCAGTTGCGGCAGATTACCGGGCATCAGGCGACGGGCACTGGTGGGCGCGCGCTCAAGCAGCTGCGGATCGGCATGCAAGTCGTTAAAAACCAGTTCGCCCACCACGTCCGCCGCATCACCGGTGAACAACCCCAGTTTCAAGCCGATAAACGTGACTGTCAGATCGGCTCGCACTGCGCAGCCGAGGGTACGACCGGTATCGGCGCAGAGGCCGGAAGGGATATCGACCGCCGCCACTGGCAGCTCGCTGGCATTGATCGAGGCGATGACACTGGCGTACGGCTCACGCACGTCACCGGTCAGGCCAGTGCCCAGCAAGGCATCCAGCACGAGGCCGCGCAATTCGGAATTTGCCGTCCAGGCTTCGATAAAGACGTTTTCAGACACCGCTTCGGCATGAGCCGCCGCCGCATCACCGCGCAACTGCTGCGCATCGCCCGCCGCCAGTACCCGAACCGACCAACCGGCACGCTTGGCCAGCACGGCCACCAGATAACCGTCACCGGCGTTATTGCCATGACCGGCGACCACCGTCAATTCACTCGCCGTCGGCCACTGGCGGACCAACGCTCGCCAGATCGCCCGCGCCGCGCGCCGCATCAATTCGAAGCCCGGGGTACCGGCCGCGATCAGGCTCGCATCGAGCCCTCGGACCTGCGCAGCGCTGTACAGCGCGTCGGGTAAATCATCTTTAGTGTGCGGCATGCGTCTTCGGGCTCCGATGTCTGGCAGAATTATACGCACCTCAGCTCCGGTTTCTCTCGCCTCATGCCCGCTATTACCACAGACCTGCCCGCCCTCGCCCAATCCATCAAGGACTGGGGCCGCGAGCTGGGCTTCCAGCAAGTCGGCATCAGTGGCCTCGACCTGGGGGAGCATGAGCAGCACCTGCAGCGCTGGCTCGACGCCGGCTACCACGGTGAAATGGACTACATGGGCGCCCATGGCAGCAAACGCTCGCACCCGGATGAACTGGTACCGGGCACCCTGCGCGTGGTTTCGCTGCGCATGGATTACCTGTCGGGCGACACCAAAATGGCGCAATTGCTGGCCCAACCGGAAAAAGCCTACGTCTCGCGCTATGCCTTGGGCCGCGATTACCACAAATTGATCCGTAAACGCGTGCAACAACTGGCGGAAAAGATTCAGGCCGTGATTGGTCCGTTCGGCTACCGCGCGTTCGTCGACAGCGCCCCGGTGCTGGAAAAAGCCATCGCGGAACAGGCCGGCCTGGGATGGATCGGCAAAAACACCCTGGTCTTGAATCGTAAAGCGGGGAGTTACTTCTTCCTCGCCGAACTGTTCGTCGATTTGCCGCTGCCGGTGGACCCGCCCCACGCTACCGAACATTGCGGTCGCTGCAGCGCCTGCCTCGACATCTGTCCGACCAAAGCCTTCGTCGGCCCCTATGTGCTGGACGCCCGACGCTGCATTTCCTACCTGACCATCGAACTCAAGGGTGCGATCCCCGAAGACTTGCGACCGCTGATCGGCAACCGGGTGTTCGGCTGCGATGACTGCCAGATCGTCTGTCCGTGGAACCGCTTCGCCCGCCCTTCTGGCGAAAGCGATTTCAAGCCACGGCACAACCTGGACAACGCCGACCTGGCCGAGCTGTTCATGTGGGACGAGGCCAGGTTTCTGAGCAGCACTGAAGGCTCGCCACTCAGACGGGCGGGTTATGAAAGCTGGTTGCGCAATCTGGCGGTGGGCCTGGGGAATGCGCCTTCAACGATTCCGGTTCTGGAAGCTTTAAAAGCGCGGCGCGATTATCCATCCGAGATGGTGCGTGAACATGTCGAATGGGCGTTGCAGCAACATGCCGACCGTCAGGCCTCGTCGTTGTAGATGAACTTGGGCATTTCCCAATGAAAACGGATCGCCAGCAAGCGCAGCAGAAAACCGCCAAATAGCGTGATCAGTATCGCTTGCTCACCCGGCACGTTCAGCCAGAGACACAGCATGTAGCACCATGCCGCGGCGAACGAGACGCTGGCGTAGAGTTCGCGACGGAAGATCAACGGAATGTCGTTGCAGAAGATATCGCGCAGGATGCCGCCGAAAACCCCGGTAATCACGCCACTGACCGACGCGACCAACATGCCATGCCCCATTTCCAGAGCGGTCATGCAGCCGATCAGAGTGAACGCCACCAGACCGACGGCGTCGAGGACTAGAAACAGCGAGCGCAGATGACGCATCCAGCGGGCGGTGAACACCGTGAACATCGCCGCGATGGTCGTCAATATCAGGTATTCCGGGTGTTTGACCCAGGTCAGCGGGTAGTGGCCGAGCAGCACGTCGCGCACCGAACCGCCGCCCAATGCCGTGACGCACGCGATCAGCACCACGCCAAACCAATCCATGCCGCGACGACCCGCGGACAGGGCGCCGGTCATGGCTTCGGCGGTGATGGCGATCAGGTAAAGCATCAGCAACATGGTGGCGGTCCTTGCAGAAAGGCGCGCAGTCTACTCACTTCACCCAAGCACCAAAAGAGGGCAGAACAACCAACCTGTGGCGAGGGAGCTTGCTCCCGTTGGGTTGCGCAGCAGCCCCATTTCCTGCCAACGCTGACATTCGGGACCATACCTGTGGAATTTACGACTGCTGCGCAGCCGAACGGGAGCAAGCTCCCTCGCCACAACGGCCCGTGATCATCCCATCAGAACTTGATGAAATGCTTGCGGTAGTGCTGCAACTCGGCGATGGATTCGCGGATGTCGTCCAGAGCGAGGTGGGTGCTGCCCTTCTTGAAGCTGTCCCGCACGTCCGGCGCCCAGCGTCCGGCCAGCTCCTTGAGCGTCGAAACGTCGAGGTTGCGATAGTGGAAATAGCTTTCCAGGGATTTCATGTGGGTATAAAGGAAGCGACGATCCTGGCAGATGCTGTTGCCGCAGATCGGCGACTTGCCCTTCGGCACCCACTTCTCCAGGAAGGCGATGGTTTCCGCTTCAGCTTCAGCCATGCTGATACGGCTTTCGCGCACGCGCTGGGTCAGGCCCGAATTGCCGTGGGTGCGAGTGTTCCACTCGTCCATGCCGGCGAGGATTTCGTCGCTGTGATGAATGGCGATCACCGGCCCTTCGGCCAAGGTGTTCAGGTCGCTGTCGGTAACGATAGTGGCCATTTCGATGATGACGTCGGTATCCGGGTTCAGACCGGTCATTTCCAGGTCGATCCAGATCAGGTTCTGCGGGTTTTGCATGTGTCGGCTCCTAGGCAATGCTGCGCAGTTTAGCCTAGGCCGGTGGCAGGGCGTGCTAAACTCGCCGCCGTTTTACCTAATCGCTGCATTATTACTACGGAACACCCATGGCCAAACGCCAACTCAATCGTCGTCAAAACTGGCGCATCGAAAAGATTCAGGGCGAACGCGCTGCCCGCGCCGCCAAACGCGAGTCCTCGGCTGTCGAAGCACTCGAAGGTGGCGACCTGGGTCCGGAACAGCACGGCCTGGTGATCGCGCACTTCGGCGTGCAGGTCGAGGTCGAGGCCCGTGATGGCGAGTTGGCCGGCCAGGTATTCCGTTGCCACCTGCGCGCCAACCTGCCGGCGCTGGTGACCGGCGACCAGGTGGTCTGGCGTGCCGGTAACCAGGGCATCGGCGTGATCGTCGCGCAACTGCCGCGTAACACCGAACTGTGCCGCCCGGACAGCCGTGGTCAACTCAAGCCGGTAGCAGCCAACGTCGACATGATCGTCATCGTTTTCGCGCCATTGCCTGAGCCACACGCCAACCTGATCGACCGCTACCTTGTCGCCGCCGAGCACGCGGGAATCAAGCCGTTGCTGCTGCTGAACAAGTTCGACCTGATCGACGAGCATAACGCCCCGGCGCTGAATGCCTTGCTGGCGGTTTATCGCACGCTGGGTTATCCGGTGCTCGAAGTGTCGGCCCATCACGGCAACGGCATGGAGCAACTGCAGAAGCAACTGGACGGGCGCATCAGTGTGTTCGTCGGCCAGTCCGGCGTCGGCAAGTCATCGCTGGTCAACAGCCTGCTGCCGGAAGTCGAAACCCGTGTCGGGCCATTGTCCGAGCTGTCCGGCCAGGGCACTCACACCACCACTACCGCGCGGCTGTTCCACTTCCCCGGCGGCGGTGAGTTGATCGACTCCCCGGGCATTCGCGAGTTCGGCCTGGGCCACGTCAGCCGTGCCGACGTCGAAGCCGGCTTCATCGAGTTCAACGACCTGCTCGGCACCTGCCGCTTCCGCGACTGCAAGCACGACCGCGAGCCGGGTTGCGCGCTGCTCAAGGCTTTGGAAGATGGCCGTGTGCAACAACAACGGATGAACAGCTACCGCTCGATCATCGCCAGTTTGCCGGAAAACGGCTACTGAGCCGATTTCCGCAGACATGAAAAAGCCGCGAGATGTTCGCGGCTTTTTTTCGCCTGGGATTTTGTACTGACTCGCGCATTGCATTCGCGAGCAGGCTCGCTCCCACAAGGACAACACACGCCACTGTGGGAGCGAGCCTGCTCGCGAAGAAGGCGGGTCAGCTACCCCGACCTTCTAAATCAAGGCTTGGGCGTTTCAGCCGGTTTGGGGGCCGGGTCGTCAAACAGATTCAACCGTTCGCGAAGTTCGTGAGCCGGCAACGGCTCCTTATCCGCCGGCAACGCGTTCGGGTCGGCTGGTACTTCGCCCGGACCACCTTGCCCTTGCGTTGGCTCGGGAGCCGGTTCCGCACCTTGTGAACCTTCAATGGCACGCTGGGCTTTCTTGGTCAGCACCACGATGTCGATACGGCGGTTGACCGGGTTGAACGGATGTTCGCGATCAAACAAAGCCGACGAGGCATAACCGACCACCCGCGCCACTTGCTGATCCGGATAGCTGCCCGCGACCAGCGCGCGGCGAGCGGCGTTGGCTCGGTTGGCCGATAGCTCCCAGTTACCGAAATCACCCTGGCCGCTGTACGGCTTGGCGTCGGTGTGGCCGCTGATGCTGATCTTGTTCGGCACCGCCTTGATGGTGTCGGCCATGGCCAGCAGGATGTCTTCGAAATACGGCTTCAGGCGGGCACTGCCGGAGTCGAACATCGGCCGGTTCTCGGCATCCACGATCTGGATGCGCAGCCCGTCCGTGGTGATCTCGAACATGATCTGGTCTTTGAACTTCTGCAGCTGCGGATTCTCTTCGACCTTGTTCTGCAATTCTTGCAGCAATAACTCGAGGCGTTCCTTCTCCACCATCTCGGCCATGCCTTCGACCTGTTCGGCGTCGACAGTCACTTTGTCCGGCTGCGGCTGGGACTTCACCTCGGGGTTGAGGGTGTTTTCCGGTGCCAACTCGGGTGTACCACCCAGGTCAATAATGTAGGGCGTGCCGCTTTCAGTGAAGCCGATCGGGTCCTTGAAGTAACCGGCGATGGCAAGCTTCTGCTCCGGTGTAGCGGTAGACAACAGCCACAACACCAGGAAGAACGCCATCATCGCCGTGGCAAAGTCGGCGAAGGCGATTTTCCAGGAGCCTCCGTGATGCCCGCCGGCGTAGCGTTTGACGCGCTTGATGATTATCGGCTGGTTATTTTCCATGACTTATCTGCCGCGAACCGCTTGTTCCAGCTCGGCGAAGCTAGGGCGGTGCGCCGGGTACAGAACCTTGCGCCCGAACTCTACCGCCAGCGATGGCGGCATGCCGGAAGCCGAAGCGACCAGCGAGGCCTTGATGGCTTCGTAGACGTTCAATTCTTCCTTGGCATCGTGACCCAGGGCATGCGCCAGGGGACCGAAGAAACCGTAGGCCGCGAGAATACCGAAGAAGGTACCGACCAGTGCCGCACCAACGTGCAGGCCAATCATTTTCTGGTCACTTTCACCCAGCGAAGCCATGGTCACCACGATACCCAGGACCGCCGCGACGATACCGAAACCCGGCATGGCGTCGGCAATGCCGTTCACTGCGTGGGACGGGTGGTCCAGATCTTCCTTGAGGCTGGCGAGCTCCATGTCGAACAGGTTTTCCAGTTCGTGGGGAGCCATGTTGCCGGAGGACATGATGCGCAGGTAATCGCAGACAAACGCTGTCATGCGCTCATCCTTGAGGACCGTAGGGTACTTGGCGAAGATCGGGCTGGCGGCGGGATCTTCGATATCGCCTTCGATCGCCATCATGCCTTCGCGGCGACTCTTGTTGAGGATCTCGTAGATCAGCCCCAGCACTTCCAGATAGAAAGCGTGAGTGAAACGCGAACTGAACATTCCCAAGGCTTTCTTGAGAACGTGCATCGCCATGTGCCCCGGGTTGGCCTGGAGGAATGCACCGAGGGCCGCACCACCGATAATCATCACTTCGAAGGGCTGGATCAGGGCGGCGATTTTGCCGTGGGAGAGCACGTATCCGCCGAGCACGCTCGCGAATACGACGATGATGCCGATTATTTTAGCCATAGGTAGGAGAGCACTTACTGAGTCGGGTTCAAGGTCATATTCGGAAGTTAAAAAATCTCTTCTTCTACTTATCGGCAAAACTGCGCCAGACTATAGCCAGTTCAGGCGAAAAGCCAATTTGACCCACTCCGGGCCCAGGTAATGTTGACGATGATCGCCTCCAGACATGGCTAACGAAACGAACGTCCCGCCTGCAAAACCGACCACGCTCGAAGGCTGGGTCAAGCTTCTCGATGGCGTGCGCCTGCCGGTTCCGCTAGACAGTCACGACCTTGTCTGCCGGGCGATCCGCGACAGTCGCAGCTCGCTGCGCGACATCGCCGAATTGATGCAGGGCAGCCCGGCCCTGGCCTTGAGTGTCATTCGTCATGCCAATCGCCACACCCATGGCAGCATGACCGAGCCTGCGGAAAACCTTGAAGTCGCGATCAATCGCCTCGGCCTCAAGCGCACCGAAGAACTGCTCGAGCGCTTGCCCGCAGAGCCCATGGCCGAGATTCCGAAAGCCCTGCGTCAGCTGCAGATGATCAGCCTGCACGCCACACAACAGGCCAACGGTTTTTTTGCCAGCCGCCTGGCGCGACTATGGCAGGACATCCATTGGGGCAGCCTGCTGTTTCTGTCGCCACTGTGGCCATTGGCGCTGACGCATCCGCAATTACTCGAAGAATGGGAGCTGCGGGTCATCCACAAACGCGAGTCGGCGCGCAAAGTCGAGAAGCAACTGTTTGGCACGCGCCTGCTGGAAATCGGCCTGGCCCTCGTAGATATCTGGCGCCTGCCGATCTGGGTACAGCAAGGCTATCGGCTGCTGCTCACCGAGCAGCGGGAACTGGTGAAAGTCCTGCGCATTGCCCGCGACAACGAGCATCCCTTGCGCCAGCAGAACCGTCTCGACGACGACCCGACCCTGCGCCGCTGGCTCAATCAACCGGCCAACACGGTGCTGCTGGCCAACGGTCTGGCGCTCTCGGCACAACAGGCCTGGGACAGCCCGCACAGTGAACGATGGCAGTACCTGACCAGCCTTTACCTGCAAATGCCGATGGGCGAAGTCCAACAGCAATTGCATCAGCAGGCGGCCAATAGTGCACGCCACCACGCCATGCCCGACCTCTGGCACCCCGCCGTTGCGCTGATCTGGCCGTTGGGCACGAAACGTGTCCACGCCGGGCTGCTGCCAGCACCGGCACCCACCGCCGAAGACCTGGTGAAGTGGCGCAAACAATGTGCCGAACTGCTGGCCGAGCCGAGTCGCTTTACCAACGCCATGCACTTGACCACTTCCGCCCGTGACGCTTTGGTCGCAAGCGGTATGCGCCGGGTGATGATCCTGATGGCCGACCGCACCCATGCCAATCTTCGGGTTCACCAGACTGCCGGGTTGCCGAAGGAAGTTGCCGGCATGAATTTCGCCGTCAGCCAGAGCACCGTGCTGCAGCGCTTGCTCGCGCAGCAGGCCCAGGTGCGCCTGACACCGGACAACAACGCGCAGTTTTCCGCCCTGCTGCCCAATAGCCTGCGTTCGCAGTTCAGCGGCGAACATCTGCTGCTGCGCTCGCTTGTCAACAATGGCCGGGTGATCATGATTGTCGTGGCGGATCAGGGCGGCGGGCCGTTTTCGGAGATCACCGTGCAAGCCTTCGGCAAAACCGCACAGTGCATCGAAAAAGCGCTGCACAGCTTTAGTCAGCGCGGCAAATGACGCTGCGTTACAATCCTCCCTTTTGTGCTCTGGAGACCTCACATGTCTGACTTCTCTGGCTTGCCGCTGGTGATCGAACCGAGCGACTTGCTCCCTCGCCTCGACGCCCGCGAACTGATCCTGGTGGACCTGACCAGCAGTGCCCGCTACGCCGAAGGGCATATTCCCGGCGCACGGTTCGTCGACCCGAAACGCACGCAACTCGGTCAGGCGCCAGCACCGGGACTGATGCCGCCGCAAGCGGCACTCGAAGCCTTGTTCGGTGAGCTGGGACACAACCCCGACGCGGTCTACGTGGTTTATGACGATGAAGGCGGTGGTTGGGCCGGGCGTTTTATCTGGCTCCTGGATGTCATCGGCCACAGCAAGTACCACTATATTGACGGCGGCCTGACAGCCTGGCTGGCAGAAGGCATGCCCATGTCGATCCAGATCCCGGCTGCCGTTGGTGGGCCGGTTGCGTTGACCCTGCACGACGAGCCGACCGCCACCCGTGAGTACCTGCAAAGCCGCCTGGGGGCTGCCGACCTGGCGATCTGGGACGCGCGCGGACCGCTGGAGTTCTCCGGCGAGAAAGTCCTGGCCGCCAAGGGCGGACACATCCCCGGCGCCGTGAACTTCGAATGGACTGCCGGCATGGATCGGTCACGCAACCTGCGCATCCGCACCGATATGCCGCAAATCCTCGAACAACTCGGGATCAGCAAAGACAAAGAAGTGATCACCCACTGCCAGACTCACCATCGCTCTGGCTTCACCTATCTGGTGGCCAAGTCCCTCGGTTATCCGCGGGTCAAAGGCTACGCCGGCTCCTGGGGCGAATGGGGCAACCATCCTGACACCCCTGTAGAGAATCAAGGTTTTTAAGGACAGTTAATGAACAAGCGTCTGTTTATCGTCAGCCAGTACCTGCTACCCCACAACCTGCTCTCGCGACTGGCCGGCTGCATCGCCGAATGCCGCGTGCGCTGGTTCAAGAACGCCTTCACCGCCTGGTTCGCCCAGCGTTATCAGGTGAACATGTCCGAGGCCCTGGTCGAAGACCTGACCGCGTACGAGCATTTCAACGCCTTCTTTACCCGCGCGTTGAAAGACGGCGCCCGCCCACTGGACGAAACACCCGGGGCGATCCTCAGCCCGGCCGATGGCGCAGTCAGCCAGCTTGGCCCGATCGAGCACGGTCGCGTGTTCCAGGCCAAGGGCCACAGTTTCAGCGTGCTGGAACTGCTGGGCGGCGACGCAGCCAACGCCGCGCCATTCATGGGCGGTGATTTCGCCACCATTTACCTGTCGCCGAAGGATTACCATCGTGTGCACATGCCGCTGGCCGGCACCCTGCGTGAGATGGTCTACATTCCGGGCCGCCTGTTCTCGGTCAACCAGACCACCGCTGAAAACGTCCCGGAACTGTTCGCCCGCAACGAGCGTGTGGCGTGCATTTTCGACACCGAGCGCGGGCCGATGGCCGTGGTGCTGGTGGGTGCAATGATCGTGGCTTCGATCGAAACCGTGTGGGCCGGCCTGGTTACGCCGCCGAAGCGCGAGCTGAAAACGTTCCGTTACGACGAAGCCGCCCGCGCGCCGATCCACCTGGAAAAAGGCGCGGAACTGGGTCGCTTCAAGCTGGGTTCGACCGCTGTCGTGCTGTTCGGGCCGGATCAGGTGAAATGGGCTGAAGAGCTGGCGGCGGGTTCGCCGGTGCAGATGGGTCAGGGAATGGGTCTGCCAAAAGCCTGATCGCAGAAACACCTGTGGGAGCGAGCCTGCTCGCGATGCAGGCACCGCGGTCTATCTGATAAACCGCGGC
>NZ_JBSVWS010000037.1:0-37555 GCF_054071155.1 Pseudomonas sp. SDO5532_S415
GGGGTCTGTGTCGAACGCTGGATTCACGGTCGGCTTCGAACATATTGTGGGAGCGAGCCTGCTCGCGAAGAGGCCAGAGCAGGCAATACAAATTTCCTCTGACAAACCCCTCTATTTCAACCCCCCGCAAAAGTTGGAAAGCTTCTTGCAGTAGCCCCGCTGCGCCCGCTTCAGGCGTCAAAAGTTTGCTTTAAAGGCACGGGGATTACCGGTGGATCGCTCTCAGTTACTCAGCAGTACACGCACGCATATGGCAGACCTCAGTCGAGGCAATCTGGGCGTGCCGTTGTTGCTGCTGGTCATGTTGGCGATGATGATGTTGCCGATGCCGCCGTTCCTGCTCGACGTGTTTTTCACCTTCAACATTGCCTTGTCGATTGTCGTGCTGCTGGTCTGCGTCTACGCCTTGCGGCCGCTGGACTTCGCAGTGTTCCCGACCATTCTGCTGGTGGCGACGCTGTTGCGGCTGGCGTTGAACGTGGCCTCCACGCGGGTGGTGATGCTCCACGGCCAGGATGGTCACGCCGCCGCCGGTAAGGTGATCCAGGCCTTCGGCGAGGTGGTGATCGGCGGTAACTATGTGGTCGGTATCGTGGTGTTCGCGATTCTGATGATCATCAACTTCGTCGTGGTCACCAAGGGTGCCGGGCGGATTTCCGAGGTGAGCGCGCGTTTCACCCTCGATGCGATGCCCGGCAAGCAAATGGCGATCGACGCTGACCTCAACGCCGGCCTGATCGACCAGGCCCAGGCCAAGGCCCGTCGTTCGGAAGTGGCCCAGGAGGCCGAGTTCTACGGCTCCATGGACGGTGCCAGCAAATTCGTGCGCGGTGACGCCATCGCCGGTTTGCTGATTCTGTTCATCAACCTGATCGGCGGCATGGCGGTCGGTATCTTCCAGCACAACATGACGTTCGCCGATGCCGGCAAGGTTTACGCGCTGTTGACCATCGGTGACGGTTTGGTGGCGCAATTGCCATCACTGCTGTTGTCCACCGCGGCGGCGATCATGGTGACCCGTGCTTCCGGTTCGGAAGACATGGGCAAGCAGATCAATCGCCAGATGTTCGCCTCGCCCAAGGCACTGGCCGTGTCGGCGGGTTTGATGGCAGTGATGGGCCTGGTGCCCGGCATGCCGCATTTTTCCTTCCTGAGCATGGCCGCCCTGGCGGCGGGTGGCGCGTACCTGTTCTGGCGCAAGCAGAACATTGTCAAGGTCCAGGCTCTGCAAGAGGTCAAGCGTCAACAGGAGCTGCTGCCGTCGCCGGCCCGCGCCCAGGAAACCAAGGAGCTGGGCTGGGATGACGTGACGCCGATCGACATGATCGGCCTGGAAGTGGGCTATCGCCTGATTCCGCTGGTGGACCGCAATCAGGGTGGTCAATTGCTGGCGCGGATCAAGGGCGTGCGCAAGAAGCTGTCCCAGGACCTGGGTTTCCTGATGCCGACCGTGCACATCCGCGACAACCTCGACCTGGCGCCGAGTGCCTATCGCCTGACCCTGATGGGGGTGATCCTGGCGGAAGCGGAGATCTACCCGGACCGCGAACTGGCGATCAACCCGGGGCAGGTCTACGGCTCGCTCAACGGCATCACCGCCAAAGATCCGGCTTTCGGGCTGGAGGCGGTGTGGATCGAAATCAGCCAGCGTGCCCAGGCGCAATCGCTGGGCTACACCGTGGTCGATGCCAGTACCGTGGTGGCAACCCACTTGAACCAGATTCTGTACAAGCACTCCAGCGAGCTGATCGGTCACGAGGAAGTGCAGCAGCTCATGCAATTGCTGGCGAAAAACTCGCCGAAACTGGCCGAAGAACTGGTACCGGGCGTGCTGTCGCTGTCGCAATTGCTCAAAGTCCTGCAGGCGCTGCTGGCCGAGCAGGTGCCGGTGCGCGATATTCGCAGCATTGCCGAAGCCATCGCCAACAACGCGTCCAAGAGTCAAGATACTGCCGCATTGGTGGCCGCGGTGCGCGTCGGCGTTTCCCGCGCTATCGTCCAAAGCATTGTAGGCACTGACTCCGAGCTGCCAGTTATCACGCTGGAGCCAAGGTTGGAACAAATATTGCTCAATAGTCTGCAGAAGGCAGGACAAGGCTCGGAAGAGGGCGTTCTGTTGGAGCCAAGCATGGCTGAGAAGCTGCAACGTTCGTTGATCGATGCGGCGCAACGCCAGGAGATGCAAGGTCAACCGGTGATTCTGCTGGTAGCCGGCCCGGTTCGCGCGATGCTCTCGCGGTTTGGCCGACTGGCAGTGCCGGGTTTGCACGTTCTGGCTTACCAGGAAATTCCTGACAACAAGCAAGTGACCATCGTTGCGACAGTAGGGCCCAACGGCTGAGGTAGTGGGTTATGCAAGTTAAGCGTTTTTTCGCCGCCGATATGCGTCAGGCCATGAAACTGGTTCGTGATGAGCTGGGCGCCGATGCCGCCATCATTGGCAACCGCCGCATCGCCGGTGGTGTCGAGCTGACGGCTGCCCTGGATTACAAGCTGTCGGCGCTGGCACCGCGTGTTCCGAACATGGAACTTGAAGACGAGCTGCGCAAGACGCAATCGCGGATCGTCACCGCCCAGGCCGAATTGAGCCTGCGCAGCGAGGGCGAGAGCGATAACGCCACCAATCGCCAGTTGTTCGCCGGCCTGCCGCTCACGGCCGCCGAGCCACTGATCGAACCCACTTACGCCGAGCCCCGTCGCCCGGCGCCGGCACCTGCTGCTGCGCCTGCGGTCGATCAGCGGGTATTCGACTCGATGCGCTTCGAACTCAACGGTCTGCGCGAATTGCTTGAAGTACAACTTGGCTCTTTGGCGTGGAATCAGCTGCAAGGCAGCCGCCCGGACCAGGCTAACCTCTGGCGCCGCTTGCAGCGCATCGGCCTGTCCGGCCCGTTGTCGCGGGACTTGCTGGCGCTGATCACCGATATCGAAGAACCTCGCCAGGCCTGGCGCATGTTGCTGGCGCACTTGGCGCGGATGATTGCCACGCCGGAAGTCGAACCGCTGGAAGAGGGCGGTGTGATTGCCATGGTCGGCCCTGCCGGCATGGGCAAGACCACCACCCTGGCCAAGCTGGCTGCCCGTTACGTGCTCAAATACGGCGCGCAAAACATCGCGCTGGTGAGCATGGACAGCTATCGTATTGGTGCCCAGGAGCAACTCAAGACCCTGGGCCGGATTCTCAACGTGTCGGTAACTCACGTCGATCCGGGGCAATCGCTGGTGCAGGCGCTGGATCCACTGTTGCGCAAACGCGTCGTGCTGATCGATACCGCCGGCCTGCAAGCCAGCGATCCGGCGCTGCGCATGCAGCTTGAAAGCCTGGCCGGGCGTGGCATCAAGTCAAAAAATTACCTGGTCCTGGCAACCACCAGCCAGAAACAGGTTCTAACCGCCGCTTATCACAGTTACAAGCGCTGCGGGCTCGCTGGCTGCATCCTGACTAAACTGGATGAAACGGCGAGTCTGGGCGAGGTGTTGAGCCTTGCCATCAGCCATGAGTTGCCGGTGGCGTACCTGACCGATGGCCCGCGGATTCCGGATGATTTGCATCTGCCGCGTCGTCATCAACTGGTCAGTCGCGCCGTTAGCGTGCAAATGCAGGAAGAGCCCAGCGAAGAAGCCATGGCTGACATGTTCGCTGATATCTACCACAGCCCGACCAAGCAGGTAGGCTGAGGTGACAATGAATCGTTTTTGTACCTACATCGATGGTCTGCCATGCATTGTTCCAGTTGCGAACGCGCAGCCAGTAATGTGGCCTCCGTCTATGCAAGACAAGGTAAAGAAATAACATGGGCAGCATGCATCCCGTACAGGTGATCGCGGTGACCGGCGGCAAAGGTGGCGTCGGGAAAACTAACGTGTCAGTGAACTTGTCCCTGGCTTTGGCTGAGCTTGGCCGGCGCGTCATGCTGCTGGACGCCGATCTGGGGCTGGCGAACGTCGACGTTCTGCTGGGCCTGACACCCAAACGTACCCTGGCCGACGTGATCGAAGGCCGCTGCGAGCTGCGCGACGTCCTGTTGCAGGGGCCAGGCGGCATCCGCATCGTTCCGGCCGCGTCCGGCACCCAGAGCATGGTGCATTTGAGCCCGGCGCAACACGCCGGCCTGATCCAGGCGTTCAGCGACATCGGCGACAATCTCGACGTACTGGTGATCGACACCGCTGCGGGTATCGGTGACTCGGTAGTCAGTTTTGTGCGCGCCGCGCAGGAAGTGTTGCTGGTGGTCTGCGACGAGCCGACCTCGATCACCGACGCCTACGCATTGATCAAATTGCTTAACCGCGATTACGGCATGAATCGCTTCCGCGTCCTGGCCAACATGGCGCAGAGCCCGCAGGAAGGCCGCAACCTGTTCGCCAAGTTGACCAAGGTGACCGACCGCTTCCTCGACGTCGCCCTGCAATACGTTGGCGCCGTGCCGTACGACGAAAGCGTGCGCAAGGCCGTGCAGAAGCAGCGTGCGGTCTACGAAGCGTTCCCGCGTTCCAAGTGCTCGCTGGCGTTCAAGGCCATCGCACAGAAGGTCGATACATGGCCGCTGCCCGCCAACCCGCGCGGGCACCTGGAGTTTTTCGTCGAGCGCCTCGTGCAACAAACGGCAGGACCTGTGCTATGACAGCCAGCGGTTACAACCTCTACAAGAAGTCGGCGCGGGACGCGCAGTACGAGCTGATCGAGCGTTACGCGCCACTGGTCAAACGCATTGCCTACCACCTGCTGGCGCGTCTGCCGGCCAGCGTCCAGGTCGAAGACCTGATCCAGGCCGGGATGATCGGCCTGCTTGAAGTGTCGACCAAATACGACGCCAGCAAAGGCGCGAGTTTCGAGACGTACGCGGGCATCCGCATCCGCGGCGCCATGCTCGATGAAGTACGCAAGGGGGATTGGGCGCCACGTTCGGTCCACCGCAATACCCGGATGGTCAGCGACGCCATTCGCTCGATTGAAGCTAAAACAGGCCGTGACGCTAAAGATCACGAAGTTGCGGCCGAACTCCAATTGAGTCTCGACGATTACTACGGGATTTTGAACGACACCCTGGGCAGCCGCTTGTTCAGCTTCGACGATCTGTTGCAGGACGGCGAACACGAAGGGCTGCACGAGGATGGCGCGAGTGCTCATCTCGAACCGTCACGCGATCTGGAAGATGAACGCTTCCAGGCGGCGCTGGCGGACGCGATTGCCAATTTGCCGGAGCGTGAGCGACTGGTGTTGGCGCTGTACTACGACGAAGAGCTGAATCTCAAGGAAATCGGTGAGGTCCTGGGGGTCAGCGAATCTCGGGTCAGCCAGTTACACAGCCAGTGCGCGGCCCGTTTGCGGGGGCGTTTGGGAGAGTGGCGAGCGCGCTGAAGGCAGTGTGGGGGCACTGCGACGTGGCTGGTGGGGTGATGAACCGCGCCGGTCTCGATCCGCTGTACTCCAGACAGTCATCAAGTGTTTTGCCAGATTGATTGAAATGGCGCGTCCAGGTGCTGGGCGCGTTTTAGTCTGCTTGGAGGTCGAATTGGACAAGAACATGAAAATCCTCATCGTTGATGACTTCTCAACGATGCGGCGGATCATAAAAAACCTGTTGCGTGACCTTGGGTTCACCAACACGGTCGAGGCCGACGATGGCATTACCGCCATTCCGGTACTCAACAGCGGGAGCATCGACTTTCTGGTAACGGACTGGAACATGCCTGGCATGACCGGTATCGATCTGCTGCGCCACGTGCGTGCCGATGAAAAGCTCAAGCACCTGCCGGTGCTGATGGTGACCGCTGAAGCCAAGCGCGAACAGATCATCGAAGCGGCCCAGGCCGGTGTAAACGGCTATGTGGTCAAACCCTTCACGGCCCAGGCGTTGAAAGAAAAAATCGAGAAGATTTTCGAACGCATCGGTTGAACTGCGCCACGGGGGAGCTATGGGGCATAACGAATCTTCGCAGGGTGATTTTGAATCGACCCTGAAAAAACACGCCGTCGAACTGGTCGCGAGCCTTGAAAAGGGCAAGTTCGGCGATGCTGTGCAATTGATCCATGAGCTCAACCAGACCCGTGACCGCGGCCTGTATCAGGAAGTGGGCAAGCTCACCCGCGAGCTGCATAGCGCGATCGTCAATTTCCAGATTGACCCGCACATGCCGCAAGCCGAGGAAGTGTCACAGATCACGGATGCGACCGAGCGCCTGTCCTATGTGGTCAAGCTGACCGAGGCCGCGGCCAACCGCACCATGGACCTGGTGGAAAGCGCCACGCCGGTGGTCAACCGCCTGAGCGATGAAGCCCAGGCCTTGAGCACGGACTGGGGACGGTTCATGCGTCGCGAAGTCGGGGCTGAAGAGTTCCGCGAACTGGCCCGGCGGGTCGACGGTTTCCTGGCGCGCAGCGCCGAAGACGGCCGCGCGGTGTCGAGCAACCTCAACGACATCCTGCTTGCCCAGGACTACCAGGACCTCACCGGTCAAGTGATCAAGCGCGTGACCCAACTGGTCACCGAAGTTGAAAGCAACCTGCTCAAGCTCGTGCTCATGGCCAGTCAGGTGGACCGCTTTGCGGGCATCGAACATGACCGTGAAGCGATGCTTGCCGAAAAAGATCCACAAAAACATCTCTCTCAGGGTGAAGGTCCGCAGATTCATGCCGATAAAAGAGAAGACGTTGTGTCCGGTCAGGACGATGTGGACGATTTGCTATCCAGCCTGGGATTTTAGAATTTTAGTTTTCTAGAGTTTTGGAATTTTAGGTTTTTTGGGTTTTTAGACCTGTTAGGAGCACACCATTAATGAGCTTCGGCGCCGATGAAGAGATCCTTCAGGATTTCCTGGTTGAGGCCGGCGAGATTCTAGAGCAACTGTCCGAGCAACTGGTCGAGCTGGAAAGCCGGCCGGATGATGCGGACTTGCTCAATGCAATTTTTCGCGGTTTTCACACTGTAAAAGGGGGCGCCGGCTTCCTCCAGCTCAACGAGCTGGTGGAGTGCTGTCACATCGCCGAAAACGTGTTCGACATCCTGCGCAAGGGCGAACGTCGCGTCGACTCGGAATTGATGGACGTGGTTCTCGAAGCACTGGACGCGGTGAACAGCATGTTCAGCGAAGTCCGCGAGCGCAGCCCGATCACGGCTGCCACGCCTGAATTGCTCGCGGCCCTGGCCCGTCTGGCCGAGCCGCAAACGGCTGACGAGGCCGCACCGGCACCCGTTGCCGACGTGGTTGAAGAGCCTGTCGCTGAAAGCGAATCGGGCGATATTACCGACAATGAATTCGAACAACTGCTGGACTCGCTGAACGCCGTGAAGGCACAGGCCGAGGCGCCGGCGGCTGCTCCGGCACCGGCCGGCGACGGCGCTGCCAGTGACGAAATCACCGATGCCGAGTTCGAGTCGTTGCTCGACCAGTTGCACGGTAAAGGCCAGTTTGCCGTTGATGCGGTGGTGGCGCCTGCCGCGCCTGCCGCGCCGGAAGCTCCGAAAGCCGCTGGCGACAGCTCCGATATTACGGATGACGAATTCGAAGCACTGCTCGACCAGTTGCACGGCAAGGGCAACTTTGCGGTGGATGCGCTGGAATCGGCCATCGCTTCGGTGCCAACCCCGGCAGCACCTGTCGCCGCTGCGGCCGGTAGCGACCTGATCACCGATCACGAATTCGAATCGCTGCTCGACGAATTGCACGGCAAAGGCAAGTTCACCGAAGTTGGCACTGCCTCTGGAACCGCTTCGGGCACCAGTGCTCCGGTGGCGGCACCTGTCGCCAAGGCTGCGGCACCGAAACCCGTGGCCAAGGCACCAGAGCCGAAAGCCGAAACTCCAGCGGCTGCTGCCGCTCCGGCTCCGGCCCGTGCCCCGGCATCGGCGCCAGCGGAAAAACCGGCCAGCGAAGCCGAGACGACCGTGCGGGTCGATACCGCGCGTCTCGACGAAATCATGAACATGGTCGGCGAACTCGTGCTGGTGCGTAACCGCCTGGTCCGCCTCGGCGCCAACAGCGCCGATGAAGCCATGTCCAAGGCCGTGTCGAACCTCGACGTGGTCACGGCCGACCTGCAGACCGCGGTCATGAAGACCCGGATGCAACCGATCAAGAAAGTCTTCGGGCGCTTCCCACGCCTGGTTCGCGACCTGGCTCGCCAGCTCAAGAAAGAGATCAACCTGGAGCTGGTCGGCGAAGAAACCGACCTCGACAAGAACCTCGTCGAGGCCCTGGCCGACCCGCTGGTCCACTTGGTGCGCAACGCAGTCGACCACGGCATCGAGTCGCCGGAAGAACGCGAAGCGTCGGGCAAGGCCCGTGGCGGCAAGGTCATCCTGGCCGCGGAGCAGGAGGGTGACCACATCCTGCTATCGATCTCCGATGACGGTAAAGGCATGGACCCGAACGTCCTGCGTTCCATCGCGGTGAAACGCGGTGTGATGGACAAGGATGCGGCCGATCGGCTGAGCGACACCGAGTGCTACAACCTGATTTTCGCCCCGGGCTTCTCGACCAAGACCGAGATTTCCGACGTGTCGGGTCGTGGCGTGGGCATGGACGTGGTGAAAACCAAGATTTCCCAGCTCAACGGCTCGATCAACATCTACTCGGCCAAGGGCCAGGGTTCGAAGATCGTCATCAAGGTGCCGTTGACCCTGGCGATCATGCCGACGCTGATGGTCATGCTCGGCAACCAGGCGTTCGCGTTCCCGCTGGTGAACGTCAACGAGATCTTCCACCTCGACCTGTCGACCACCAACGTGGTGGATGGCCAGGAAGTGGTGATCGTGCGGGACAAGGCGCTGCCGTTGTTCTACCTCAAGCGCTGGCTGGTCAGCTCCGCCGCTCACGAAGAGCAGCGAGAAGGCCATGTGGTGATCCTTTCGGTGGGCACCCAGCGGATCGGCTTCGTCGTCGATCAACTGGTGGGTCAGGAAGAAGTGGTCATCAAGCCATTGGGCAAAATGCTCCAGGGAACCCCGGGCATGTCGGGCGCCACCATTACCGGTGACGGTCGCATTGCGCTGATTCTCGATGTTCCGAGCATGCTCAAGCGTTACGCCACGCGGCGTATTTGATTCTGGCGAAGCGGGGCGTCTGAGGTCCCGCGGCGTCTAACGGAGTGTTTATGGCAGTCAAAGTCCTGGTGGTGGACGATTCGGGGTTTTTCCGCCGCCGCGTCTCGGAAATTCTTTCAGCGGATTCGAATATCCAGGTCGTCGGCACGGCGACCAACGGAAAAGAGGCGATCGATCAGGCACTGGCCCTCAAGCCGGACGTGATCACCATGGACTATGAGATGCCGATGATGGACGGCATCACGGCGGTGCGGCACATCATGCAGCGCTGCCCGACTCCGGTCTTGATGTTTTCCTCGCTGACCCACGAAGGCGCCCGGGTAACCCTCGATGCGCTGGACGCCGGCGCGGTGGACTTCCTGCCGAAGAATTTCGAAGACATCTCGCGCAACCCCGAGAAGGTCAAGCAACTGCTGTGCGAGAAGATCCTGAGCATCTCGCGCAGCAACCGTCGCGTCAGCGCCTACAGTGTTCCGGCACCGGTAGCCACACCTGCACCAGCGCCTGCGCCTTCCAGCCTCGGCAGTTATGGCGGCAGCGCGCCTGCGCGCCCGGCTCCGGCCCCGATGCCTGCACGTACCCACGTGGCCACGCCGTCGTCGCCCGCGCCGAAACGCAAAGCCTACAAACTGGTGGCCATCGGTACCTCCACCGGTGGGCCGGTTGCCCTGCAGCGGGTATTGACCCAGTTGCCGGCCAACTTCCCGGCGCCGATCGTGTTGATCCAGCACATGCCAGCAGCGTTCACCAAGGCTTTCGCGGAGCGTCTGGACAAGCTCTGCCGCATCAGCGTCAAGGAAGCCGAGGATGGCGACATCCTGCGTCCGGGCCTGGCGCTGCTGGCACCGGGTGGCAAGCAAATGATGATCGATGGCCGTGGCGCGGTGAAAATCCTGCCGGGCGACGAGCGTCTGAACTACAAGCCGTGCGTGGACATTACCTTCGGCTCCGCGGCCAAATCCTACGGTGACAAAGTTCTGGCGGTGGTATTGACCGGCATGGGCGCCGACGGTCGCGAAGGCGCGCGCCTGCTCAAGCAGGGCGGCAGTTCGATCTGGGCCCAGGATGAAGCCAGCTGCGTGATCTACGGCATGCCGATGGCCATCGTCAAAGCCGAGCTCGCCGACGCGGTGTACAGCCTGGACGACATCGGCAAGCACCTGGTCGAGGCCTGTATCTGATGGATGTTCTGAGCCTTATCGGCATCATCATGGCGTTCGTCGCCATCATCGGCGGCAACTACCTTGAGGGCGGACATCTCGGTGCGCTGGCCAACGGCCCGGCGGCACTGATCGTACTGGGCGGGACCATTGGCGCGGCATTGCTGCAATCACCGATGAGCGCTTTCAAGCGGGCCATGCAGATCCTGGCGTGGATTCTGTTCCCGCCACGCGTCGACCTGGCCGGTGGCATCGATCGTGTCGTCAACTGGAGCCTGACCGCGCGCAAGGAAGGCTTGCTCGGCCTGGAAGGCGTAGCCGACACCGAACCCGACAGCTACTCGCGCAAAGGCTTGCAACTGCTGGTGGACGGCGCCGAACCCGAGGCGATCCGCAGCATTCTGGAAGTGGATTTCTATACCCAGGAAAGCCGCGACATCGAGGCCGCCAAAGTCTTTGAAAGCATGGGTGGCTACGCGCCGACCATCGGCATCATCGGTGCGGTGATGGGCCTGATTCACGTCATGGGCAACCTGGGTGATCCGTCGCAACTGGGTAACGGCATTGCCGTGGCCTTCGTCGCCACCATCTACGGCGTGGCCAGTGCCAACCTGGTGCTGCTGCCGATTGCCGCCAAACTCAAATCCGTTGCATTGCGCCAGTCGCGTTATCGCGAAATGTTGCTCGAAGGCATCCTGTCGATTGCCGAAGGTGAAAACCCTCGCTCCATTGAGTTGAAGCTCCAGGGCTTCATGGACTAAGGGAATAACCTCATGGCACGTCGCCGTCAGCATGATGAACACGTTAATCACGAGCGCTGGCTGGTGTCCTACGCGGACTTCATCACCTTGCTCTTCGCGTTTTTCGTGGTGATGTACTCGATCTCTTCGGTCAACGAAGGCAAGTACAAGGTCATTTCCCAAGCGCTGATCGGCGTCTTCAACGATGCCGACCGTTCCCTCCAGCCGATACCCATTGGTGAAGAGCGCCCGAAGACCGTGACCCCGGCCAAGCCGCTGGTCAAGGATGCCGAACAGGTTGACGCCGGTATCGCCGGAGCCAGCGATCCGCTGAAAAGCATCGCCGACGACATCAGCGCCGCCTTTGGCGACCTGATCAAATCCAACCAGATGACCGTGCGCGGCAATGAGCTGTGGGTCGAGATCGAACTCAATTCCAGCCTGTTGTTCGGCAGCGGCGACGCCATGCCCAGCGACATGGCCTTCAACATCATCGACAAGGTCGCGGTCATTTTGAAGCCGTTCGACAACCCGATTCACGTCGAAGGTTTTACCGACGATCAACCCATACGTACCGCGCAGTACCCGACCAACTGGGAACTGTCGTCGGCCCGTTCGGCGAGCATCGTGCGCATGCTGGCGATGCAGGGGGTGAACCCCGGTCGTCTGGCATCGGTGGGCTACGGCGAATTCCAGCCCGTGGCCAACAACGCCACGGTCGAGGGCCGGGCGCGCAACCGTCGTGTCGTGCTGGTGGTGTCACGCAATCTTGACGTGCGCCGCAGCCTGACCGGGACCGGAGCCGCTCATACCACACCGGATGCCGCTTTGAAGCGTGCTGGCACACAAACTGCACCGACCCCGGTCAAGTCGCCGGTACGAGAGAGCGCCGTCAATTCTCCGTCACCCGCATTAACACGTTGAGCTATTTCCCGGTCGATTCGACCGGGAGGAACCAAACCAAATGAGAGTCTGGGCAGTCGCCAATCAAAAGGGTGGTGTCGGTAAAACCACTTCCTCCATCGCTTTAGCCGGTTTGCTGGCCGAGGCGGGCAAGCGCGTGGTCGTGGTTGACCTCGACCCCCACGGCTCGATGACCAGTTATTTCGGCTATGACCCCGACAGCCTGGAACACAGCAACTACGACCTGTTCCTGCACAAGGGCAGCGTGCCTCAGGGCTTGCCCGGACAATTGCTGCTGTCCACCAGCGACGAACGTATTTCCCTGTTGCCATCGAGTACCGCCCTGGCCACCCTTGAGCGCCAGTCGCCGGGCCAGAGTGGCCTGGGCCTGGTGATCGCCAAGAGCCTGGCACAGTTGTGGCAAGACTTCGATTACGCGGTGATCGACAGCCCGCCGTTGCTCGGCGTGCTGATGGTCAATGCCTTGGCGGCGAGCCAGCAACTGGTGATCCCGGTGCAAACCGAACACCTGGCGGTCAAAGGTCTGGAGCGCATGATCAACACCCTGGCGATGATCAATCGCTCGCGCAAGCAGGCCTTGCCGTTCACCATCGTGCCGACCCTGTTCGACCGGCGTACGCAAGCGTCCCTCGGCACGCTGCGGGTCTTGCGCGACAAGTTTCCGGAGGCAATCTGGCAGGGCTACATTCCCGTGGACACCCGCTTGCGCGATGCCAGCCGTGCCGGGCTGACGCCCTCGCAATTCGACGGCAAGAGCCGTGGCGTTCTTGCCTACCGTGCGCTGCTCAAGCATCTGCTGACGGCACAACTTGTTCCGCAGGTGGCATGACATGACCCCGATCCCTGTAGGAGCGAGCTCGCTCGCGATGGACGTCAACGATGACGCGGGAAACCTGACACGCCGTGGCGCTCTCAGGTTCATCGCGAGCATGCTCGCTCCTATAGGTGAGCGTTCATGAACCGGCCGTTGAAGACCACTTCTCGTCCGCAACTGGCGTTGCAGTCCTACCTGGATAATCTGCTGCAGGAAGTCACTGAGGAATTCGCGCCAGAAATCGAAGCGCTGCCCGCCGTGGTTGAGGTTGAGGCGGCGCTGGATGAATTCCAGGCGGCAGTGCTCGAAGAGCAGGCGCGCGATGCGCAGAAAATCGTAGTCGCGACCGCACCGGTGGTAGCGCCGGTAACGAAGACGCCGGTTGCCGTGGTCGAAGCGCCGACACCCGTTCTGGCGCCGGTCTCAACCATCGCCCCCTTGCTGCAAGCCTTAGTGCCACCGGCTGTCGAAGAACAACAGGTTTTGGTTCCTGCCCCGGTCGAAGTGCAACAGGTGCTGGTACCACCCGTGGTCGAAGTCCACCTGCCACCCGCCAACCCACCGCCGCCGGTGGAAACCGACGGTCGTCCGGTGTGGGCAGCCGAGCCCTTCGAATGTCTGTTGTTCGATGTCGCCGGGTTGACCCTGGCGGTGCCGCTGGTGTGCCTGGGCTCGATCTACTCACTGGCCGGCCACGAACTGACGCCGCTGTTCGGCCAGCCGGAGTGGTTCCTCGGCATCCTGCCGAGCCAGGCGGGCAACCTGAAGGTTCTGGACACCGCGCGTTGGGTCATGCCCGACCGTTATCGCGATGATTTCCGTCAGGGCCTGCAATACGTCATCTCGGTTCAGGGCTACGAGTGGGGGCTGGCGGTGCATCAGGTCAGCCGCTCGTTGCGCCTGGACCCGAACGAAATCAAGTGGCGCAGTCACCGTGGTCAACGGCCATGGCTGGCGGGCACGGTGATTGAACACATGTGTGCATTGCTTGACGTTTCCGCGCTGGCCGAGTTGATCGCCAGCGGCGGGGCAAAGCACATGAGCGGCAGCAAGCCGGTCCAAAAGTTGAAATGAAAACTGCACAACAAACAGGCGACGGCATCCAAATGCCGCAGCACCGAACACACACCGCCAGGGCGGTTTTTCGAGGGGTCAGGGTATGAATGATAAGGCGACGGCGGCAAAAGGGTCCGAAGATCCGATCCTGCAATGGGTAACCTTCAAGCTGGACAACGAAACCTACGGCATCAACGTGATGCGCGTTCAGGAAGTCCTGCGCTACACCGAAATCGCCCCGGTGCCCGGTGCCCCGAGCTACGTGCTGGGCATCATCAACCTGCGCGGTAACGTGGTCACCGTGATCGACACCCGTCAGCGCTTCGGCCTGATGAATGCCGAAATCAGCGACAACACCCGTATCGTCATCATCGAAGCCGACAAGCAGGTTGTCGGGATCATGGTCGACAGCGTGGCCGAAGTGGTTTACCTGCGTCAGTCGGAAATCGAAACCGCGCCGAACGTCGGTAACGAAGAATCCGCCAAGTTCATTCAAGGCGTGTGCAACAAGAACAACGAACTGCTGATCCTGGTCGAACTGGACAAGATGATGAGCGAAGAAGAATGGTCGGAACTGGAGAGTATCTGATTGATTCTCGAGGTTGCGGTCATTGTCCTGTTCCTGTTCTGGGCAGGCACGCTGGCGATGTTTCTGGCGTACATTCGCGATCAACGGAAGATCGCCGCGCAACAGGCCCAGGGCGATGCGCTGCGTGATCAGCGCATCAAGGACCTGGCCAAAAGCGTGGATGACTATCAGAACGGCAACGTGCGCATGGGTGAAGACCTGCACGAACTGCGCGCGATCGTCGCGCCGTTGCCGGACCGGCTCACCCGTGTGGAACAACGCGATCCTACCAGCCTCTCGTTCGCCCAGGCGGCGCGACTGGTGGGGATGGGCGCGAGCGTCGACGAGCTGACCCAGTCCTGCGGCTTGACCCAGGCTGAGGCGGAGTTGATGAGTAAGCTGCACAAGAACTGATTTTTTGCGATTTGGCTGAGGCCGCTTTCGCGAGCAGGCTCGCTCCCACAATGAATCGGGGTGGACACAAGACGTGTGAACACCGCCAATCACCTGTGGGAGCGGGCTTGCCCGCGATGGCGTCGTCGAACCCTCAGTAATCATCCCCGCGATCGGTGATGTCCTTCTCAACCATCGACGCCCCCGGATCCTGCCCCGCCGGAAACTTGCCCTTCAGACTCCACGCAAACGCAATAATCTCCGCGATCGTGCGATACAGCTCTTCCGGAATACTGTCCCCCAGTTCCATGCGCGCCAGCAGCCTCACCAACTCGGCGTTTTCGTAGATCGGCACTTCATAGTCGCGGGCGATCCGCAGGATTTCTTCAGCCAGTTCTTCATCACCCTTGGCGGTGAGGGTAGGGGCGTGGGTGCCGTCGTATTTGAGGGCGATGGCCTGGCGGGGTGCGTTGGGGTTTTTCATGCGGTTTCGTCGACCCAGCGTTGTTCGAGACGGGTTTGCGGGCCTTGAGGCGGCTTGCCCTGATGGCAATCCAGATCGCCGACGTTCAGCCCCGAGGCCAGCAGACGTTGACGCAGTGCGGCCAGGTTGTTTTCGATCAGGCTGGCGGTGTACGGCCGTTCGGCCCAGAGCTGGCTGGAGAGACTGCCCTTGATCAGCTGTGCCTGAATCTGCATCGGCCCCAGCGGCTCCATTTCGAACGCCAGCTCGACGCGCCACAGTTGTTGCTTGGGCTCTCGCTCTTCACGGCGTTCATGGGGTTGTTCCCTGTCTGGCGCTTCTTCACGCTGGAACTTGATCTGCAACGGCACGATGTCCTGCAGGTTGCGCATCGGAACTTCCAGTTGCCAGGTGCTCATCAAGCGGCCGTCGCTGGTAACACCGGTCTGCTCCAGGCTGGACAGTTGATGGCTCTGCAGGCGTGAAACCGCCGCCGCTGCCAGGCGCAGCAGGTGTTCAAGATCATCTTCGCCTTCAGCGTTCTGCAACAGGCGCTCGGGCAGCGGGAAGCTGGTGGGCGACGGTTTGGCACTGACCTGCCCGAGCATACCCAGGGCATTGCGCACGAAGCTCGGCATGGCCTGGGCCAGGGTGTTGGCGGCGATGATCGCGCTGAGGTTGGTGCTGGCGGGCAGCCCTGGCGTCAGTTGCGCGATCAGTTTGAGCAGGTCGGCCTTCATGTCGGGCGCGAGCGCCGGGTTCTGCCCGGTCAGCAGTTTCGATTCGAGGAACGCGCCGCTGCCGGCCAGTGCCAGGGCCAGGCCCTTGGGTGTGCTCAGTTGCTGAACGTCCGGCAGACCGGCGAGCAATTTGTCCACGGCCACGCGCAAGTCGCTTGAGGTCGGATTTGAAGCTGGCAGGTTTTGCAGGAGCTTGAGCAAGCCATCGAGCGAGCCCTGGCGGCTTTGTTGGCCGACCAGTTGCTGGGTCACCGCCAATTGCTCCTGGCGGCTGCTCAAGGGCACGAACTTCAAGGTCTGGGTGTCCTGCACCTGGGCGCTGAGCAAGGTGCCGATGCGCAAAGGCTGTGGGCTGTCGATGCTCAAGGTGCTGCCGCTCAAGGCCGTATTGAGCAGGCTGACCATCGAGCGAAATACCGTCGGTTGCCCCGGCACTTGCGGCAACACCTGGGAGGTCAGCACTTTGCCCTGCAACAGGGTGCCGACCGGCAGTTGCGTGGTGTCGAGGCGGGTGAGGGTGGCGACGCTGGAAGCGATGGCTTGTTGCACCGTGACGGCGAGGTTCCCTGCTGAAGGCTGGGTGACCGCGATGCTTGTACCCTGGGCCAACGGTAGGTTGCTGGTGGCCTGGACCGTGGTCTGGCGGCCGCTTTCCAGGGTGACCTTGAGCAGCAGCTGAAAAGTCTGATCCGCCTGCTTGAGCGACAACACCTCGGCCTTGGCCGTCTGACCGGCAGTGATCAGGCCCTCGATGGGTGTCAGCAGCTTGAGCAATTCGCCACTGACCGCCAGTGGACGCGTGGTCGCCGAGGTGGTCTGGGGTAGCGGGAGGATGTTCATTTCGCCTGTCATACGCGGTCACAACCTTGGGAAAATGCACTCTTTAGAGTAGGAAATGGCATGTATAATGCCGCCGCGTTGTATACAGAGTGCCGGAAACATTGCAATTATTTGACGCAGCTCGCTAGTTCGGGCCGCCAATAGATCTATTCTGCATCTCTTTAACGGCCGCGCCAGAGCCGACTTGAACCGTATAAGGCCCGTGAACCCTTGACCAGTCCTGTCCTGCAAACCGTTGCCCTTGCCTGTGAGCGAGACCTTCGGCTGCTCTTCGAAAATCTCGATTTGAGACTGGCCAGTGGCGAAATGGTGCAAATCAGTGGCCCAAACGGCAGTGGCAAGACCAGCCTGTTACGCCTGCTTTCGGGGCTGATGCACCCGACGGCCGGTCAAGTGCTGCTCAATGGCCAACCGCTCAACGAACAACGCACGGAACTGGCGCGCAACCTGCTGTGGATCGGTCATGCGGCGGGGATCAAGGATCTGCTGACGCCGGAAGAGAACCTCAGCTGGCTGTGTGCCCTGCATCAACCGGCCTCCCACAAAGCCATCTGGCAAGCCCTGGCAGCGGTCGGATTGCGCGGTTTCGAAGATGTTCCCTGCCACACGCTATCCGCTGGGCAGCAGCGTCGTGTCGCGCTGGCACGGCTGTATCTGGACAGCCCGCCGCTGTGGATTCTCGATGAACCCTTCACGGCCCTCGACAAGCAAGGTGTGGCGCAGCTGGAAGAACACCTGGCCGGCCACTGCGAACGCGGCGGCATGGTGGTGTTGACCACTCACCACACACTGAGCCGCATGCCGGCCAGCTATCGCGACATTGATCTGGGGAAATGGGCGGTATGAGTGTTTTTGGCCTGTTGGTCGCCCGTGAGGCCCGTCTGCTGTTCCGCCGTCCTGCGGAGCTGGCCAATCCGCTGGTGTTTTTCGCCATCGTCGTTTCCCTGTTTCCCTTGGCGGTCGGTCCCGAGTCTCAATTGTTGCAAACCTTGTCCCCGGGACTGGTCTGGGTGGCGGCCCTTTTATCGGTTTTGCTCTCGCTGGACGGGCTTTTCCGCAGTGATTTCGAAGACGGCTCGCTGGAACAGTGGGTCCTTTCGCCGCACCCCCTGCCTCTTCTGGTTTTGGCCAAGGTGCTGGCACACTGGGCGTTTTCCGGCCTGGCACTGGTTTTGCTCGCTCCCTTGCTGGCGTTGATGCTCGGTTTGCCTGCCGCCTGTCTGCCGGTGTTGCTGCTTTCTTTATTGCTGGGTACACCGGTGCTGAGCCTGCTCGGTGCGGTGGGCGCGGCGCTGACGGTCGGTTTGAAGCGCGGTGGCCTGTTGCTGGCGTTGCTGATTCTGCCGTTGTACATCCCGGTGTTGATTCTCGGCAGTGGCGCCTTGCAGGCAGCCCTGCAGGGCATGCCGGCGACCGGTTATCTCTTGTGGCTTGGTAGCCTGACCGCCCTGGCGATAACCCTGACACCTTTTGCAATAGCCGCTGGCCTGAAGATCAGCGTCGGCGAATAATAATGAGGTCTGGTTAATTTTTAACCACTCTTTTTAAAAAAAAGCAGACCCTTTGACTGCTTCGTGAAAACGAACGGCAACCGTGATGGAAACAGTAATGAACTGGACCTGGTTTCATAAGCTCGGCTCACCCAAGTGGTTCTACGGCATCAGCGGCAAGATGCTGCCGTGGTTGAGCATCGCAGCCTTACTGCTGATCACCATCGGCGTAGTCTGGGGCCTGGCCTTCGCGCCACCGGACTATCAGCAAGGCAACAGCTTTCGCATCATTTATATCCACGTTCCGTCCGCCATGCTGGCGCAGTCCATCTATGTGATGCTGGCCGTGTGCGGCGTCGTCGGGCTGGTGTGGAAAATGAAACTGGCCGATGTCGCCCTGCAATGCGCGGCACCCATCGGTGCCTGGATGACCGCCGTGGCGCTGGTCACCGGGGCCATCTGGGGCAAGCCGACCTGGGGGTCGTGGTGGGTCTGGGATGCACGCCTTACGTCCATGTTGATTCTGCTTTTTCTGTACTTCGGTCTCATTGCGCTGGGCAACGCTATCAGCAATCGTGACAGTGCGGCCAAGGCCTGCGCGGTGCTGGCGATTGTCGGCGTGATCAACATCCCGATCATCAAGTACTCGGTGGAGTGGTGGAACACCCTGCATCAGGGCGCGACCTTTACCCTCACCGAAAAACCGGCGATGCCGGCTGAAATGTGGCTGCCGCTGCTGCTGACGGCACTCGGGTTCTACTGTTTCTTCGGCGCCGTGTTGCTGCTGCGCATGCGCCTTGAAGTGCTCAAGCGCGAGGCACGGGCCAGTTGGGTGAAAGCCGAAGTTCAGAACAGCCTGGAGGTCGCTCGATGAGTTTTGCTTCATTCGGCGACTTCATCGCCATGGGCCATCACGGCCTGTATGTCTGGTCGGCCTACGGCATCTGCCTGGTGGTACTGGCCCTCAACGTGGCGGCGCCGATCCTGGCCCGCAAGCGGTATCTGCAACAAGAGGCGCGTCGTCTGCGCCGGGAGAACGGCAAGTGAATCCGCTGCGTAAAAAGCGTCTTACCCTCATTCTCGCGATTCTGGTCGGGGTCGGCGCTGCCGTCGGCCTGGCCCTGAGCGCCCTGCAGCAAAACATCAATCTGTTCTACACCCCGACCCAGATCGCCAACGGCGAAGCGCCCCATGACACGCGCATTCGCGCCGGCGGCATGGTCGAGGCCGGTTCGTTGCAGCGCTCCGGCGATTCCCTGGATGTGAAATTCATCGTCACCGACTTCAACAAGTCCGTGACCATCACCTATCGCGGCATCCTGCCGGACCTGTTCCGCGAAGGGCAGGGCATCGTCGCCCTGGGTAAACTCAATGCCGATGGCGTGGTGGTGGCCGATGAAGTGCTGGCCAAGCACGACGAGAAGTACATGCCGCCGGAAGTGACCAAGGCCTTGAAAGACAGTGGCCAATCCGCACCCACACCCGCCAAGGAGGGTTGATGATGACTTCCGGCATTTTTATTCCAGTGCTTTTCATACCAGAACTGGGCCACCTGGCCATGATCCTGGCGCTGTGTTTTGCCCTGGTACAGGCCGTGGTGCCCTTGCTCGGCGCCTGGCGTGGCGACCGTTTGTGGATGAGCCTGGCCCAGCCGGCCGCGTGGGGCCAGTTCGCCTTTCTGCTGTTCGCCTTTGGTTGCCTGACCTACGCGTTCATGGCTGACGACTTCTCTGTCGCCTATGTGGCCAGCAACTCCAACAGCGCGTTGCCGTGGTACTACAAATTCAGCGCCGTGTGGGGCGCCCACGAAGGTTCGTTGCTGCTCTGGGCACTGATCCTCGGTGGCTGGACCTTCGCCGTGTCGGTGTTCTCCCGGCAGTTGCCGCAAGTGATGCTGGCGCGGGTGCTGGCGGTGATGGGCATGATCAGCATTGGTTTCCTGTTGTTCCTGATCCTCACCTCTAACCCGTTCGAACGCATCCTGCCGCAGATTCCGGCGGACGGTCGCGACCTTAACCCGCTGCTGCAGGACATCGGCCTGATCGTGCACCCGCCGATGCTCTACATGGGCTATGTCGGTTTCTCCGTGGCCTTCGCCTTCGCCATCGCCGCGCTGCTGGGCGGTCGCCTCGATGCGGCGTGGGCGCGCTGGTCGCGTCCGTGGACCATCGTCGCCTGGGCCTTCCTCGGTATCGGCATCACCCTCGGCTCGTGGTGGGCCTACTACGAACTCGGCTGGGGCGGCTGGTGGTTCTGGGACCCGGTGGAAAACGCTTCCTTCATGCCTTGGCTGGTGGGCACTGCGCTGATTCACTCGCTGGCGGTCACGGAAAAACGTGGCGTGTTCAAGAGCTGGACCGTGTTGTTGGCCATTGCTGCGTTCTCGTTGAGCTTGCTGGGGACTTTCCTCGTGCGCTCCGGCGTACTGACGTCGGTTCACGCCTTTGCTTCCGATCCCGAGCGCGGCGTGTTCATCCTGATTTTCCTGCTGTTCGTGGTCGGCGGTTCGCTGACGCTGTTCGCCCTGCGTGCGCCGGTGGTCAAGAGCCAGGTCGGCTTCAACCTCTGGTCCCGGGAAACCCTGCTACTGGGCAACAACCTGGTGCTGGTGGTGGCGGCTTCGATGATTCTGCTCGGCACCTTGTACCCGCTGATTCTGGATGCGATGACCGGCGCCAAGTTGTCGGTCGGCCCGCCATACTTCAACGCGCTGTTCATTCCGTTGATGGCGTTGCTGATGCTGGTGATGGCGGTCGGCGTGATCGTGCGCTGGAAAGACACCCCGGTTAAGTGGCTGCTGAGCATGCTGACGCCGGTACTGCTCGGCAGTGCTGCGCTGGCGGTGGTGGCCGGTGTCGCTTACGGCGATTTCAACTGGGCGGTGCTGGCGACCTTCATGCTCGCGGCCTGGGTGTTGCTGGCCGGTGTGCGAGACATCTTCGACAAGACTCGCCACAAAGGCCTGATCAAAGGGTTGCCGACCCTGACCCGCAGTTACTGGGGTATGCAGGTCGCGCACCTGGGCATCGCGGTCTGCGCCCTGGGCGTGGTGCTGTCGAGCCAGAACAGTGCCGAGCGCGATCTGCGCCTGGCACCGGGCGAATCCATGGCGTTGGGCGGTTATCAGTTCGTGTTCGAAGGCGCCAAACACTTCGAAGGCCCGAACTTCACGTCCGACAAGGGGACCGTGCGAGTGATCAAGGACGGCCAGGAAGTCAGCGTGCTGCACCCGGAAAAACGCCTCTACACCGTGCAGAACTCGGTGATGACCGAAGCCGGGATCGACGCCGGTTTTACCCGTGACCTCTATGTCGCCCTGGGTGAACCGCTGGGCGATGGTGCCTGGGCGGTGCGCGTTCACGTCAAGCCGTTCGTGCGCTGGATCTGGTTCGGCGGCTTGCTGACCGGACTCGGCGGATTGCTGGCAGCGCTGGACCGGCGTTATCGGGTCAAGGTGAAGAGCCGCGTGCGTGAGGCGCTGGGCATGTCGGGAGCTACTGCATGAGACGTTGGTTGATGCTGTTGCCACTGGCGATTTTCCTCGTGGTCGCTGTTTTCCTGTATCGCGGTCTGTACCTGGACCCGGCCGAGTTGCCTTCGGCGATGATCGGCAAGCCATTCCCGGAGTTTTCCCTGCCGGCGGTGCAGGGCGACAAGACCCTGACCCGCGCCGATATCCTTGGCAAACCGGCGCTGGTCAACGTCTGGGGCACCTGGTGCATTTCCTGCCGGGTCGAGCACCCGGTGCTGAACAAACTGGCCGAGAAGGGCGTGGTGATCTACGGCATCAACTACAAGGACGTCAACGCCGACGCTTTGAAGTGGCTGAAGGATTTCCACAACCCGTATCAACTGGACATCCGCGACGATGAAGGCTCCCTGGGCCTGAACCTTGGTGTATACGGCGCGCCGGAAACCTTCTTCATCGACGCCAAGGGTGTCATCCGCGACAAGTTCGTCGGGGTGATCGACGAGCAGGTCTGGCGTGAAAAACTGGCGGCCAAGTATCAGGCGCTGGTCGACGAGGCCAAGCCATGAAGCGCTGGATCGCCGCTGTCGTTCTGGGCTTGAGCATGGCCGGGGTGGCTCACGCCGCCATCGACACCTATGAGTTTGCCAAGGAAGGGGATCGCGAGCGTTTTCGCGAGTTGACCAAAGAGCTGCGTTGCCCCAAGTGCCAGAACCAGGACATCGCCGACTCCAACGCACCGATCGCCGCCGACTTGCGCAAAGAGATCTTCCGCATGCTCGGCGAGGGCAAGGACAACCAGCAGATCATCGACTTCATGGTCGATCGCTATGGTGATTTCGTCCGCTACAAACCGGCCCTGAACGCCAAGACCGCACTGCTCTGGTTCGGCCCCGCCGGCCTGTTGCTCGGTGGTGTTGTGATCATCGCGGTGATTGTCCGCCGTCGGCGCGTGCAACGCACCGCCACCAAGGATGAGCTTTCTGCCGAGGAGCGCGAGCGCCTCGACCACCTGTTGGATAAAACCAAGAATGATTGATTTCTGGCTTGCTGCTGGTCTGCTGCTTCTGGTGGCCCTGAGTTTTCTGCTGATTCCCATTCTGCGCAGTCGTCGTGCCCAGCTCGAAGAGGATCGGACCGCCCTGAACGTGGCGCTGTATCAAGAGCGCGTGGCTGAGTTGCAGGCTCAGCAGGAAGAAGGCGTTCTCGATGCCGCACAAATGGACGCCGGGCGCGCCGAAGCCGCCCGCGAGTTGCTCGCCGATACCGAAGGCGTTGCCGCGCCACGAGTATCGCGCCTGGGCAAACCGGCGCCGTTGCTGGCGGCGATCCTGGTCCCGGTCCTGGGTCTCGGGTTGTACCTGCATTTCGGTGCCAGCGACAAAGTCGAGCTGACGCGGGAGTTCTCCCAGGCGCCACAGTCGATGGAAGAGATGACCCGGCGTCTGGAGCGCGCGGTCGCGGCGCAGCCGGATTCCGCCGAGGCGTTGTATTTCCTTGGCCGCACCTACATGACTCAGGATCGTCCCGGCGACGCGGCGAAAATCTTCGAGCGCACCGTCGCCGTGGCCGGACGCCAGCCTGAGCTGTTGGGACAATGGGCTCAGGCCCAGTACTTCGCCGATGGCAAGAAATGGTCGGACAAGATTCAGGCGCTGACCGACGAAGCGTTGAAAGCCGATCCGAAAGAAGTCACCAGCCTCGGCCTGCTGGGCATCGCGGCGTTCGAAGGCCAGCGCTATCAGGAGGCGATTGATTACTGGAATCGCCTGTTGGAGCAACTGCCACCGGAAGACAAATCCCGTATCGCACTGCAGGGCGGTATAGACCGCGCCACCGAGAAACTGGTGGCCAGCGGTGGCAAGGTGGCAGCGGCCCCAGTAGCCAAGGCTGCTGTGTTGCTCAAAGTCCGGGTGGACCTGGCGGCTGACCTGAAAGCCAAGGTCCAGCCGGGTGACAGCGTGTTCATTTTTGCTCGCGCCACCTCTGGCCCACCCGCGCCGCTGGCGGCCAAGCGTCTGACCGTGGCCGACTTGCCGGCAACCGTTGAACTGGGCGATGCCGACGCAATGATGCCGCAGTTGAAACTGTCGAACTTCCCTGAAGTCCAACTGGTTGCGCGCATCTCCCGTGCTGGCAAACCAACGGCCGGTGAGTGGATCGGCCGCAGCCAGCCTCTGGCCAGCAGCACCACCGCGCCGCAAAAACTGACCATCGACAGCCCGGACAAATAACAGGAAATGCCTCTATGACCGCCATCGCTCGTATCACTCTGCTCAGTATGGTTTTAGGGTTGAGCGCTTGTGCGGTCCAACGGCCCGAGCCGACGCCACTGCCGCCGATCCCGCCGTCGCAGCCAAAGCCTACGCCGTCTACCTCACCGACGCCGAGCAAACCGAGCATTCCAGCCAAGCCCGCCAAACCGTTGCCGCGTACCTCCGCCAGCTTCGCGCCGCCGCCGGGGGGCAATAGCCATTGGGATCCGAAACTGGGTGTGTATGTGCTTGATGATCAGCCCAATACCTTTTATCGGCAGCGTACTTACTACCGCTGGGATAATGGCTGGAGCCGGTCGATCAGTCCTAAGGGACCCTGGGAGGAGACGGATATTCACGGGGTGCCGGGTGGGTTGGGACGGCAATTCGGGCAGTAGTGCAAGAGGCGACCTTCGGGTCGCCTTTTTCTTGCCCGCGCAAATGTAATTGCTGGATCACCGCTGAACCCTGTGGGAGCGGGCTTGCTCGCGAAGGCTTTGTGCCAGTCGATGAATTTTTTGATGGTGTACATATCCATTCCTGCGGTAACGGCCACCTATGGTTTCGCCCTTACGGCGAGTCACTTTTAACAAACGCCCGGAGTGCCGGCCCAGTTAAAAGTAACCAAAAGCGCTCGCCCCGGCGTCCGGCCCCTCGCCAAGGCTCGGGGTTCCTTCGCTCCGGTGTCCATCCGGGGGCATTGCCCTCCGGTTGGCTTCGCTGCACCTGCATGCAATGGGTTCGACTGCGTCGAACGGCGCTGCGCACCAATCCCCGGATGAACGCCTCCACTCAGCCTACCGAAGGGGCGGGTGGATCAAGATCAAAAGCCAAAGCCAAAGCCAAAGCCAAAGCCAAAGCCAAAGCCAAAGCCAAAGCCAAAGCAGTGCCCCCTGTAGGAGCGAGCCTGCTCGCGAAAAACGCCCGGACAACGCGTTCACTCAGACAGGGCGCGTTATCGTTGACGTCCTTCGCGAGCAGGCTCGCTCCCACAGGTTTCCCCCCCAGGTATCCCCACAGGTTCTCCATCGCTCCCAGCCGCTCAACCTTTCACAAAACCTTCATCAAATAGTTAATCCAGCGACATGTGCGAGTCATAGGGCTGACATGCCCCGTGCCTAAAGTCGGTTGAACTCAAATACGGCCATGGACGGCTGTTCAACCAGACAGAGAAGCCCATGAACGCAGCTATCCATGTCGATCATCTGAACAAGACCTTTGCGCGCAAGACCGCACTGGTCGACCTCGAACTGACCATCGCGGCCGGTGAGATGGTCGCGCTGATCGGCGCGTCCGGCTCCGGCAAGTCCACTTTGTTGCGCCACCTCGCGGGCCTGGCCTGTTGCGATCGCAATAACGGCGGCAGCATTAAGGTGCTGGGGCGGGAAGTGCAGGCCAGCGGACGGCTCAATGGCAAGGTGCGGCGCCTGCGGGCCGATATCGGTTACATCTTTCAGCAGTTCAACCTGGTCAATCGCCTGAGCGTGCTCGACAACGTGCTGCTCGGTTGCCTGGGTCGCATGCCGCGCTGGCGTGGCAATTTGTGCCTGTTCAATGCCGAGGAGAAACAGTTCGCCCTGGAGTCCCTGGACCGTGTCGGCCTGGCCGATCTGGCTTTGCAGCGGGCCTCGACCCTTTCCGGCGGTCAGCAGCAGCGCGTGGCGATTGCCCGGGCCCTGACCCAGCGTGCTGAAGTGATCCTGGCGGATGAGCCGATTGCCTCGCTCGATCCCGAATCCGCACGCAAGGTCATGGAGATCCTCGCCGACATCAACCGTCGTGACGGCAAGACCGTGGTCGTGACCCTGCATCAAGTCGATTACGCCACGCGCTATTGCCCGCGTGCCGTGGCGCTCAAGGGCGGGCGGATTCATTTCGATGGCCGCGCGGCCGAGCTGAGCAGCCAGTTCCTCAACGATTTGTACGGTGCCGACATCGACACCAGCCTGATGTGTTCCGATCAGATTCGCCCCGTTGAAGCCGCGCCCCGGCTGGTGCTGGCGCGTGCGTGATGACCTCGAATTTCCCAACCGTTCTCCTTCAGGAAACCTTTCCATGTTGAACCGTATCGGTCGCGTTTTTGCTGGCGCAGCACTGCTCGCCGGCTGTGTGCTGGGCACCGCTCAGGCTGAAGAAAAAGCCATCAACTTCGGCATCATGTCCACCGAGTCGTCGCAGAACCTCAAGAGCATCTGGCAGCCGTTTCTCGATGACATGCAGAAGCAGACCGGCCTGAAGATCAACGCCACCTTCGCCTCCGACTATGCCGGCCTGATCCAGGGCATGCGCTTCAACAAGGTCGACGTCGCCTGGCTGGGCAACAAGGCCGCCATCGAAGCGGTGGACCGTTCCAACGGCGAAATCTTCGCCCAGACCGCTGCTGCCAGCGGCGCCGCCGGTTACTGGAGCGTGTTGATCGCGCGCAAGGACAGCCCGATCAACTCCGTCGACGACATGCTGAAAAATGCCAAGACCCTGACCTTCGGCAACGGCGACCCGAACTCCACCTCGGGCTACCTGGTGCCTGGCTACTACGTGTTCGCCAAGAACAACGTCGATGCGGCCACCGCGTTCAAACGCACCCTCAACTCCAGCCATGAGGTCAACGCCCTGAGTGTGGCCAAGGGGCAACTGGACGTGGCGACCTTCAACACCGAAAGCTGGGATCGCCTGGAAGTCACCCAGCCTGACAAGGCTGCACTGCTGAAAGTGATCTGGAAGTCGCCGCTGATCCCGGCTGATCCATTGGTGTGGAGCAAGGCTCTGAGCGACAGCGAGAAAGCCAAGATCCGCGATTTCATCTTCAGCTACGGCGACACCGACTCCGAGAAAGCGGTGCTGGCGGGCATGCAGTTGGGCAAGTTCCTGAAATCCAGCGACGACCAGTTGTTGCCGATCCGCCAGCTGGAACTGTTCAAGCAGCGCACCACGATCAGTACCGACACCAAGCTCGAAGCGGCGGACAAGGCCAGGAAACTCGCCGAGATCGATGCCGAACTGGCCAAGCTGCAAGAGCGCATCACCTTGCTCGAGAAGACCGACAAAAAGACTGCCAACGCTGGTTGATCCACCGCAACTCAGCTGTGGGAGCGAGCCTGCTCGCGAATGGCGCTGTGTCGGTCGACATCGATGGTGCATGTGCTGCCGTCTTCGCGAGCAGGCTCGCTCCCACAGGTTTGGTATCAGGAATGCATCAGGAAAATTTTAGAGAACCCTTATGACCACACTGCACGCTGAAGCTGTCGGCAAGCGCACCTGGCCGCAATACGCCGGTTGGGGCCTGTTCCTGGTCCTGCTGGCCTGGGCCTGGCACGGCGCCGAAATGAATCCGATGGCGCTGTACCGCGACTCGGGAAACATGGCGACCTTCGCCGCGGATTTCTTCCCGCCGGACTTCCATGAATGGCGGGCTTATCTCAAGGAAATGATCGTCACCGTGCAGATCGCCCTCTGGGGCACTGTGTTGGCGATTGTCTGCTCGGTGCCGCTGGGCATTCTCTGCTCGGAAAACATCACCCCCTGGTGGATTCACCAGCCACTGCGCCGGGTGATGGATGCCTTCCGATCGATCAACGAAATGGTCTTTGCGATGTTGTTCGTCGTGGCAGTCGGGCTCGGACCGTTTGCCGGTGTGCTGGCGCTGTGGATCAGCACCACGGGGGTACTCGCCAAGCTGTTCGCCGAGGCGGTGGAAGCGATTGATCCAGGTCCGGTTGAAGGCGTTCGCGCCACCGGAGCCAGTGCCTTGCAGGAGGTGATCTACGGCGTGATTCCGCAAGTGATGCCGCTCTGGGTTTCCTATGCGCTGTACCGCTTCGAGGCCAATGTGCGTTCGGCGACGGTGGTGGGGATGGTCGGTGCCGGCGGGATCGGCGTGATCCTGTGGGAGAACATCCGCGCCTTCCAGTTTGTGCAGACCTGCGCCGTGCTGCTGGTGATCATCGTCGTGGTCAGCCTGATCGACATCCTCTCGCAACGCCTGCGCAAGCAGTTCATCTGATTTTCGGAGGGGTGCCCTTGGGCGCTTTTTTTAAGCATGCAGTTGTCTAGACAAGATGAGCCGGTGTACCGCGAGTTGGCCGACATCCTGCGCCGCGAGTTGGCTGACTACCGCGCCGGAGACTTCCTGCCCGCCGAGGTGCAGTTGGCCGAACGCTTCGGCGTCAACCGCCATACCTTGCGTCGCGCCATCGATGAGCTGGTGTTCGAAGGCAGCCTGTTGCGCCGCCAGGGCAAGGGCACCCAAGTGTTGGAGCGACCGCTGATTTACCCGATGGCTGCCGACAGCGCCTACAGCCAGTCGTTGTCGGCCCAGGGTTTGGGGGTCGAAGCGGTGCTGCTCAAGCGCCGTTACTGCTTCGCCAGTCGCGAAGAGGCGCAGCATCTGGGCCTCATCGAAATGGCACCGATGATCGAATTGCAGACCTTGCGCAAGCTCGACGGGCAACCGGTCAGCCTGATTCGCCATCGCTACTGTGCCAGTCACGCGCCACTGCTGGCGGACTACACCGGCGGCTCCCTGCGCCAGTACCTGAGCGAGCGCGATCTGCCGCTGACCCGTACCCAGAGCCTGATCGGCGCCCGTTTGCCTAATCGCGAAGAGGCGGCTTTGCTGATGATGCCCCGGCACTTGCCGGCGCTGAGTGTGTTCACCCTTTCCCGTGATCGCGATGGCCGTGCGGTGGAGCTGGCGCAGTCCACCAGCCGTTCGGATCGCTTTCAGTACCAGGTCGTCACCTGATGGAGAACCAACCGATGAACTCTGCTTCTCACACCGCCCGGCAGCACTGGATCGGCGTGCTGGCCCGCGCCCGTCGCAGCGAATTGCAGCCCCATGAAGCCGCGCTGCGCGACGTTGAGTACCAGCTGATACGCGCCCCGGAAATCGGCATGACCCTGGTCCGTGGCCGCATGGGGGGCAACGGCGCGCCGTTCAACGTCGGCGAAATGAGCGTGACCCGTTGCGTGGTGCGCCTGGCTGATGGCCGTACCGGCTATAGCTACCTGGCGGGCCGCGACAAGGTGCATGCCGAATTGGCCGCGCTCGCCGACGCGCACTTGCAAGGCACGCAGCAGCGCCATTGGCTCGACCAGTTGATCTCGCCGCTGGCCAACGCCCAGGCCGAACGCCGCGCGCGGAAAGAGGCGGAAACCGCCGCCACCAAAGTCGAATTCTTCACCCTCGTGCGAGGAGAAAACTGATGAGCGCACAGCTGTTGCAACCGGCGTTTGACGATCCGGTACTGGATGCCCAGCGCGGTTTTCGCGCGGCACTCAAGGCGCTGGCCGGCCCCGGTCTGATCCAGACCCTGCACGCCACGCCGAGCCTCGAGGGCCTTATGCCTGCGACCTACGCGCTGTGCCTGGCGTTGCTGGATGTCGACACACCGCTGTGGCTGGCGCCGTCCTTCGACACGCCGCTGATCCGCGCCAACCTGGCGTTTCACTGCGGTTGCCCGCTGACCGCGAATCGTGAAGACGCACGCTTTGCCTTGCTCGCCGCCGAGGATCTGCTCGACCTGAGCGGCTTCGATCACGGCAACGACCGTTACCCCGATCAGTCCTGCACCTTGCTCGTTCAACTGCCGAGTCTCGATGGCGGGGCAGGGCTGTGCTGGCGCGGGCCGGGGATCGAAAGCGAACACGGCGTTCCGTTGCCGGTGGCCGATGGCTTCTGGCGCGAGCGTGAACGGCGCAATGAATTCCCCCGTGGACTGGACCTGTTTTTCACCGCCGACCACGGCCTGATCGGCCTGCCGCGCAGTACCCGCATTGCACAGGAGTGTGTCTGATGTACGTAGCCGTCAAGGGTGGCGAACAGGCCATCGACAATGCCCACCGTCTGCTGGCGAAAAAGCGCCGGGGTGATACCTCGGTTACTGAATTGAGCGTCGAGCAAATCCGTCAGCAACTGCCGCTGGCGGTGGCGCGGGTCATGAGTGAAGGCTCGCTGTACGACGAAGAACTGGCGGCGTTGGCAATCAAGCAAGCGGCGGGGGATCTGGTCGAAGCGATCTTCCTGCTACGCGCCTACCGCACCACGTTGCCGCGCTTCAGCCCGAGCCTGCCGATCGACACCTCGACCATGCAGCTGAGCCGACGTCTATCCGCCACCTTCAAGGACGTGCCGGGTGGGCAGTTGCTGGGGCCGACGTTCGATTACACCCATCGACTGCTCGACTTCGCGCTGCTGGCTGAAGGCGATTATCCGGGGCCGCAAACGACCCCTGACGCCAGCCTTGAAGCGTGCCCCCGGGTCCTGGGTTTGCTGGCCAGGGAAGGCTTGATCAAGAACGAGTCCGATAATGGCGACAGCATCGCCGACATCACCCGCGATCCGCTGGAGTTGCCCGCCAGCCGCGCCGAGCGCCTGCAGGCCCTGGCCCGTGGCGATGAAGGGTTTCTGCTGGCGCTGGGCTACTCGACCCAACGCGGCTATGGCCGCAACCACCCGTTCGCCGGGGAAATCCGCATCGGTGAAGTCGAGGTGTGGATCGACCCCGAAGAGCTGGGCTTCCCGATCAATCCGGGCAGCATCGAAGTCACCGAGTGCGAGATGGTCAACCAGTTCGTCGGCTCGGCCACCGAACTGGCGCAGTTCACCCGTGGCTATGGCCTGGCCTTCGGACATGCCGAGCGCAAGGCCATGGGCATGGCGCTGGTCGACCGCGCCTTGCGTGCCAAGGAGTTCAACGAAGAGATCGAGTCCCCGGCGCAGCAGGAAGAGTTTGTGCTGATGCACTGCGACAACGTCGAGGCCGCCGGTTTCGTCTCGCACCTCAAACTGCCTCACTACGTGGACTTCCAGGCCGAGCTGGAACTGATCCGCAAACTGCGAAAGCCTGCCGAGGGCAACACCCATGAATGACTTGAGCCAGGTACCCGTGCGCGACGCGGCGTACAACTTCGCCTACCTCGATGAACAGACCAAACGCATGATCCGCCGCTCCTTGCTCAAGGCCGTGGCGATCCCCGGTTATCAGGTGCCATTCGGTGGCCGCGAGATGCCGTTGCCTTATGGCTGGGGCACCGGCGGCATGCAACTGACCGCGGCGATTCTTGGCGACGATGACGTGCTCAAGGTCATCGACCAAGGCGCTGATGACACTACCAATGCCGTGTCGATCCGCCGTTTCTTCGCTCGCACCGCCGGCGTCGCCACCACCGAAATCACCCCGGACGCGACGGTGATCCAGACCCGTCACCGCATTCCGGAAACGCCGTTGCACGCCGATCAGATCATGGTCTACCAGGTGCCGATCCCTGAGCCGTTGCGCTTTATCGAACCGTCGGAAACCGAGACCCGGACCATGCACGCCCTCAACGATTACGGGGTAATGCACGTCAAGCTCTACGAAGACATCGCCACCTTCGGCCACATCGCCACCGCCTACGCTTACCCGGTGATGGTCGACGAGCGCTACGTGATGGACCCGTCGCCGATTCCCAAATTCGACAACCCGAAACTCGACATGAGTCCGGCGTTGATGTTGTTCGGTGCCGGTCGCGAGAAGCGTCTGTACGCGGTACCGCCGTACACCAGAGTCACCAGTCTCGACTTCGAGGATCACCCCTTCGAAGCACAGCAATGGGACGAGTGCTGCGCCATTTGTGGCAGCCATGAGTCGTTCCTCGACGAGCTGATCATCGACGATGCCGGCACCCAGAGCTTCGTCTGTTCCGACACCTATTACTGCGCCCAGCGCGTCAGCCAGCAGGAGCAGGGCCAATGAACCAGGCGCTGAAAAACGAACTGTCGGTGTCCACCGAGCCCTTGCTGCAAGTGCGTGATCTGTCGCTGTTGTACGGCCCGGAAAAGGGCTGTCAGGACGTCAGCTTCGACCTGTATCCCGGTGAAGTGCTGGGGATTGTCGGTGAGTCCGGTTCCGGTAAATCGACTTTGCTTTCACTGCTCAGTGGAAGGCTGCCGCCGCAAAAAGGTCTTATCGGTTATCGCGACAAGCAGGGCCAATGGCTGGACCTGTACAGCGCCAGCGAAGCCGAACGCCGCACCTTGCTGCGCACCGAATGGGGCTTTGTCGAGCAGAACCCGCGTGACGGTTTGCGCATGGGTGTGTCGGCCGGGGCCAACATCGGTGAACGGTTGATGGCGCAAGGCGTGCGCAATTACCAGCAGCTGCGTGGGGCGGGGCTGGACTGGCTGAGCCAGGTGGAAATCGATCCGCAGCGCATCGACGACTTGCCCCGCACGTTCTCTGGCGGCATGCAACAGCGCCTGCAGATCGCCCGCAACCTGGTGTCGAGTCCGCGCCTGGTGTTCATGGACGAGCCCACTGGCGGCCTCGACGTCTCGGTGCAGGCGCGGTTGCTCGACCTGCTGCGCGGTCTGGTACGTGAACTGGATCTGGCGGTGGTGATCGTCACGCACGATCTGGCGGTGGCGCGGTTGCTGGCTGATCGCCTGATGGTGATGCGTCGCTCGCGGGTGGTGGAAACCGGTCTCACCGATCAGATCCTCGACGACCCGCAGCACCCTTACTCTCAACTGTTGGTGTCTTCGGTGTTGCAACCATGATGAATACCTTGATCGAGGTCCGTGACCTCTCGAAAACCTTCACCCTGCACCAGCAGAACGGTGTGGTCCTCAATGTGCTGCGCGGGGTGGATTTCAGTGTGGCGGGAGGCGAATGCCTGGTGCTGCACGGCCAGTCCGGTGCCGGTAAAAGCACCTTGCTGCGCACCCTGTATGGCAATTACCTGCCGGCGGGCGGCAGCATCCGCGTGCAGCACGACGGGCAGTGGCTGGAGCTGGTGGACGCCGAGCCCCGGGACATTCTCCAGGTGCGTCAGCGCACCTTGGGTTATGTCAGCCAGTTTCTGCGGGTCATTCCACGGGTGGCCTGCCTGGACGTGGTGATGGAGCCGGCGTTGGCCCGTGGCTGGTCGAAACATCTGGCGCAATCCCGTGCCGAGTTGCTGCTCAGCCGCCTGAACATTCCGCCACGCCTGTGGCAACTGGCGCCCGGTACCTTCTCCGGTGGCGAGCAGCAGCGGGTCAACATCGCCCGGGGTTTTATGGTGGCGTGGCCGGTGATGTTGCTCGATGAACCCACGGCTTCCCTGGATGACAGCAATCGCCAAGTGGTGCTGGAACTGATGAACGAAGCCAAGCAAGCCGGTGCCGCGTTGATCGGCATCTTCCACGACCGCGTCGCCCGCGAAGCGGTTGCCGATCGTCATCTCGACATGACCCCAGCAGCGAATCAAGAGGAATACGCCGATGCCCGTTGAACAGATCCTCAGCAATGCCCAACTGGTCACCGCTGACCGTGTGTTCTATGGCACCGTGCTATTGCGCGACGGCTTGATCGCCGACGTGGCCGAAGGCCCGAGCCGCTTGTCCCAGGCTCAGGACCTCAACGGCGATTATCTGCTGCCCGGACTGGTGGAACTGCACACCGACAACCTGGAAAAACACATGACCCCGCGCCCCGGCGTGGACTGGCCGTCGCGCCCGGCGGTGCTCAGCCACGATGCGCAGATCATCGCGGCCGGCATCACCACGGTGTTCGACGCGGTGTCCATCGGTGACGTGAATCCCAAGGGCAACCGCATGCAGAAACTGCCGGCGATGCTGAAAGCGATCTCCAGCGCGTCCGACGCCGGGCTGACCCGTGCCGAGCATCGCCTGCACCTGCGCTGTGAGCTGTGTCACCCCGACACGCTGAGCGTGTTCCGCGATCTGGTGGAGCATCCGCTGGTGCAACTGGTGTCGGTGATGGACCATTCGCCGGGTCAGCGCCAATTCGTGCTGGAGTCCAAGTACCGTGAGTACTACATGGGCAAGTACCACCTGACAACGACGCAAATGGATGAATTCATCACGTTACAGATGGCCAATTCCCGCGAGTACAGCGACCGCTATCGCGCGGCGATTGTCGAGCACTGCCTGGCTCGCGGCCTGTCGGTGGCCAGCCATGACGACGCAACCCTGGCCCACGTCGAGGAGTCGGCACGCTACGGGATGACCATCGCCGAGTTCCCGACCACCGTCGAAGCGGCGCGTGGTTGCCGGCAGCAAAACATGAAAGTGTTGATGGGCGCACCGAACATCGTGCGCGGCGGTTCGCACTCGGGTAACGTGGCCGCCGCTGACCTGGCGGATGAAGGGCTGCTGGATATTCTGTCCAGCGATTACTACCCGGCGAGCCTGTTGCAAGCAGCGTTTGCACTGGCGGCGCAGAGCGAGCGGATCGATCTGGCCGCAGCGATGCGCATGGTCAGCCTGGCCCCGGCCCGCGCCGCAGGGTTGAGCGATCGCGGCGAAATCGCCCCGGGCCTGCGCGCCGATCTGGTACAGGCACGCAGTCAGGACGGTTTGCCGGTGGTCCAGCAAGTATGGCGACAAGCGAAGAGGGTGTTTTGATGTCAGGCAGGTTGATCTATCTCATCGGGCCTTCAGGTTCGGGCAAGGACAGCCTGCTGGATGCCGCACGAACGCGGTTGGCCGAACGCGGCTGTCGTATCGTGCGGCGAGTCATCACCCGTTCGGCGGAAGCCGTGGGCGAGGCGGCGCTGGGCGTCAGCATGCAGCAGTTCACCGAGATGCAGGCCCGGGGCGCATTTGCCCTGAGCTGGCAGGCCAATGGCCTGGCCTATGGCATCCCGCGGGAAATCGATGATTGGCTGGCGGTGGGGGACGACGTGCTGGTCAACGGTTCACGCGGGCATCTACCGCAAACCCGTGAGCGCTATCCGGATGTGTTGGCGGTGCTGCTGACCGTGGACCAGACAGTATTGCGCCAGCGCCTGCTGGCGCGCGGGCGTGAGTCCGTGGCCGAGATCGATCTGCGACTGGCGCGCAATGCCCGGTTCAATGAGCGTCTGTTGGCCGATGATCCCAAAGTGCATGTACTCGACAACTCCGGACCGCTGGAGCGCACTGTCGAGTACCTGCTCGCCTGCATCGATGAGCCTGCCGCATGCGCCTGACCCTGCTGGGCACCGGTGATGCCCGACAGGTGCCGGTCTATGGTTGCGAATGTCAGGCCTGTGTTCGTGCGCGTTTCGATGAACGCTTGCACCGTCGACCGTGCTGTGCGTTGATCGAATGCGGCGACCAGCGCTGGCTGATCGACAGCGGCCTGCCGGACTTGACCGAACGCTTTCCGCCACGCAGTTTCAACGGCGTCCTCCAGACCCATTACCACGCCGATCATGCCCAAGGGCTGCTGCATCTGCGTTGGGGCCAGGGCCTGGTGATTCCGGTGCACGGTCCGGTTGACCCGGAAGGCCTGGCGGACCTCTACAAACATCCGGGCATTCTCGATTTCAACCAGCCGTTCGAAGCTTTTGAAACCCGATCCTTCGGCACGCTCAACGTTACCGCGCTGCCATTGCTGCACTCCAAACCAACGCTCGGTTACCTGCTCGAAGGCGAAGGACGTCGCATCGCCTACCTGACCGACACCGTAGGCCTGCCACCGGCCACCACGGCGTGGCTGCAACGTCAGCCGCTGGACGTGCTGGTGCTTGACTGCTCGATGCCACCGCAACCGCAGGCACCGCGCAATCACAACGACCTGAACCTGGCTATGCAATGCATTGACGAATTACAACCTGAGACGGCGGTGTTGACCCATGTCGGGCATACGTTTGACGCATGGTTGATTGAGCATCTCGGTGAGCTGCCGGGCAATGTCAGTGTGGGGTGGGATGGGTGTGTGTTGTAGGAGGGACTGACTTGCCCACCCTATATTGGCCCGAAAGGCGAGTCGGGGTTTATGGATACACCCGATCACCTTGTGGGAGCTGGATACGATCTTTTGATCTTGATTGGGAGGGCGTTCAGACGTCCTTTAACAACCCCCGCACATACTCCACAAACGCCCGAGCCTTGGCGCTGACCATCCTGCCCGTAGGAAAAACCGCCCACAGGTCCTGGTTCGGCAACGTCCAGTCGGTCATCACTTCCCTGACCGAACCGTCGGCCAGCTCCGGTGCAAACATCCATTCCGAGGCCATGGTCAGCCCCTGATGGGCCAGTACCGCAGCCCGCAGACCCTCGGCGGCGTTGACTCGGATGCGGCCGCTAATGACGACGGATTGTTCTACGTCAGCCCTCTTGAGCGACCAGTTGGCACCGCCACTCAGGGTGTAGACGACCGCCTGGTGCTTGCTCAGGTCAGCGGGGCAGGTGGGCTCACCGTGTTGTTCGAAATACGTCGGCGTACCCAGCACCACGCGCCGGCATTCGGCGATCTTGCGGGCGGTGAGGCCCGAGTCGCTCAAGGCGCCCATGCGCAGGGCAACATCAACGCCTTCTTCCACCAGGTTGACGTTGCGATCGTCGAGCATCAGGTCGATGTTCAGTTCCGGGTTCTGTTCGAGAAACGGCCCCAGGTGCGGGACGATGTGCAGCCGGCCGAAGGTCACGGCGGTGCAGATACGCAGGTTACCGGTCAGTCCACTTGCCGCGCCGCGAGCGGCGTTGTCCGCCTCGTCGGCTTCTTCAATGGCGCGCTTGGCCCGTTCGAAAAAGGCCAGGCCTGCTTCGGTGGGTGTCAGGCCACGGGTTGAGCGCAACAACAACCGCACCGCCAGACGCGATTCGAGCTGTGCGATGGTTTTAGATACCGCCGGCTGACCGATATTCAGGCGTCGTGCGGCGGCGGAAAACGAGCCGGTTTCTACCACGTAGACGAAAGATTCCATTGCGGCGAGACGGTCCATCGTGGGTCCTTGTAAAAATGACACTGTGGGAGCGAGCCTGCTCGCGAAGGCGTCAGGTCAGTCAGCATCCATGTTGAATGTTACGCCGTCTTCGCGAGCGGGCTCGCTCCCACAAAGGGCAGTATTCAATCACACCCTGTAAAACAACCGAACGTCGAGTTGCAGGTTTTTGTGCTTGAGTAAAGATAACTCTGGAGTTACTTTTATTCATGCCGGAGCAAGGAGGCGGATGGTGCAGAGCAGGCTACTGATCAAGGAGTTGATGGAGGCAGGTTGGACATTGGATCGGATCACTGGAAGTCATCAAATCTTCACCCACCGTTACAACCCATACACGATTCCCGTTCCCCATCCGAAAAAGAATTTGCCGGTCGGGACGGTCAAGAGCATCAGGAGGCGAGCCGGGCTTTTTTGCCCGCTGGCCAGTTACGCAGGAGATCCATAATGCAATATCCAATCTGTATCGAGTGGGGCGATGAGAACACCGCCATCGGTATCCAGATCCCCGATATTCCAGGCGCGGTAACCGCCGGGGATAGCTTTGAAGATGCCTACAACGCGGCGGTCGAGATTGCCCACATCCTGCTTCAGGAGATCGCGGCGGACGGGGGGACGATTCCGATGCCGACTTGCGCAGCCGAGCACCGTGGCAATCCGGAGTTTGCCGATATGGGGTGGGGGATGCTGGAGCTGGATATCTCGCCGTATCTGGGCAAGACCGAGAAGGTCAACGTGACGCTGCCGGGCTATGTCATCCAGCGAATTGACCGCTATGTGCGTGAACACAACGTCAAAAGCCGTTCGTCGTTTCTGGCGGATGCGGCGATGGAGAAGCTGGTTCGGTATTGAGTGGTGTCAGTTACATCGCTATCGCGGGCAAGCCACGCTCCCACAGGTTATTCA